>JAIRSP010000063.1 GCA_031255375.1 Endomicrobium sp. | reverse complement strand
TACGTTATTTGTTATTCGCTACAAGAATGGAATATGCAAAACCAAGTTAGATTCAAAATTAGAGATAAATGATACACATGATCAAATGCATGAAAAAGAAAGCATAATAAGAAAATAATAATTAGATTGTTTTTTTTGTTTATTGTACACAATGAAAAAAAACTCACTGCACGCGGTGAGCTTGTCACAAAACATCAAAAACAACTATGTACAGTTAAATTATTCCATTATTTGTTTTATATATCTGTAAATGTATGAAAAGTGACACAAACGTTGAATCCTTTAAAACAGTAGTATCATCAAGCTGTTGGTACTGATTTATAATTGAGGCATCGGATAAAAAAAGAAACTATTATTATTGATGATAATCTCATAAAAAAGTTGTTAAGCAACAGGTCATGAACAAAATCAAACAGACGATAGAAACCGCGATGGGCGATGATGTATATTATAAAAGATGAGAAGAAAATATGTGATATTGCGTTGTTACGTATTATTTAACAAATTATAATTGAGAAATAGCTTATGAAGAAGTTAATTGTACTAATTCCGTTGTTTATGATATTTGTTGGATGTGAAAAAATATCAGATGTAGCAGATGGAGAGGCATTAAAAAAACCGACGCAAACAAAACAAGAGGAAAAAAATATTCCAAACCGTGAGGAACTGTTTATATTAGCGAAAGAAATAAGTAGCCGTGATTTAAAAGAAGAGCGTCGAAGACAATGATCGAAAAAATAATAATTAAAGGAAAATAGTATATATGCAAAACAAAATTAGGATCAAATTTAGAAATATGCAATGATACACACGATCACATGTATGAAGAAAAAATGCAATAAGAAATAATTAATAAAATAAAATAATGTATATATGATATAAATCGATTTATAATTTTTTGTAGAACAAAAAAAAATATAAAGAAAATTAAGATAAATGAAAAAATATTTAGTAATTTAAAAAATTAAAGAGAAAACGAAGTGCTTAAAAGAGACAATAAATATTTCTGTATGTTTTTTAATTTTATATGTATCATAATTAATATTATATTTGAAACAGTAAAATAAATATATCTACATTTTTATGTAGATGTAAGAGAAGGCAGAAGCTGTATATGATAAAATAGTAAATCACGTGGTTTTATTTTTAATATAAATTATGTAATCTAAGTAAAGAAAAATTTGTGAAGCTTATTATAGTAGTTTTTATATGAGAAAATTAAGAAAAATAATATTTATAATTATTTTGTCTTTACTAACGTCAATAACAACGGGTCCAAATCTTCTTACGACCTATGCTTTTGCCTATAGCGATGACCGAGATGGCGATGATGACTATAGTGATAGCGATGAAGATGACGATCCAAACCGTGACTATGATGATGGTGGCCCAGAAGACGATGATGAAGACGATTATGAAGACGAAGATTATTTAAAAGATCAAGCATTAGAATACGTATTTGCTCATCGAAACGAAGACGTAAGTGATTGTAATAACGAAGATGAAGACTGGACATCCCTTCCATATCCTAATCCAAAAACAGTAAGTAAAAAAATCTGGCCTAATAGAAAAGAATCATTCGAAGAAAGAGAGCCATCAGACGAAAATTTTGATATTGTAACCGATACAATAGATGGTATACCTGTAACAGACGCGTCAAAAGTTGTAAAAAACTTAGATGACTTTTTTAAATACCAAGAAATAACAAAACAACCACATCATGAATTAATGAAAACATTCGATGCTGAACAAATAGAAGGCAGCGACGAACTTAAAGGTGTGAAATTAGCCGTTGATAGCAACAGAAGCGATTACTTAAAATACATATATGCATACACATATGGCAAAGGTTATTCTAAATTCAAAGGTCTTGATGCCAATCATACTCCATACATAAAAGATATGGCTAAGTTATGGAAAATGAAGAAAGATTCTATTAGTTATAAAAACGCTAAAAAGATGAGCAAAATAGAAGATCAAATCGATTGGGGTGATTTAGGTATATATAAAGAAAAAGATAAAGCATACTACGAAAAATTCAAAGAAATCCGTAACAAATGGAAAGCTGAAAATGCTTTTAAAGAAAAAATGAATTCAGAATCATTATCAGATGATGATAAAGAAAAAATAATAGAAGATAAAGAAGTTAAAGATCTCATAAAAGATGTTATACCGTTTTACCCACACGTATCCGATCGTAGAAACAAAAAAATCTTAGAATACGCAAATAAAATATTAAACGATAAAGAAAGCTACGGTAAAAAAATTGACCTAATAGACGAATTTGCAGCAAAAGAAACTACCACATCTAACAAAAACCAAAGGGAAAATGACCACCAAATTATAAAGCGTTTAATAAAAATAGAGAGATTACTTGAAGCAGGTAAAAAATATGAAGATGTCCCATATGTAACAAGAAGTATCCTTGGTAGATTCATAGACGTAGTCATGGAGCCAGATTTTTCATTTGATGTTAAGTTCCGTAAGATCAGAACAGTAAAACAAATGGAAGAAGAACTTAAGAAATTTGCAAAAGGTTGTGAAATTGAAAACAAAGAATATAGAGAAGAAATAAAAAATCTTCTAAAAATTATACGCTTAGAAACAGATGGCCTTGATCCTGAATCACTAATAAAATCAAAAGCCATTCTTCCAAATATATATCGTGACAATGAAAACAAAGAATTAATAAAAGATACCATCAAAGAAGGCGAAAGAGAACACTTTAACTTTCTTGCATATTGCAAACTTCAAGCAATCTATAAAGATTTAGTATTCAAATCAAACACCTTACAAAGAGAAAATGATGAAGAAATATATCAAGATTTAGAGGAAATGAGACAAGCAATTTCAACAAGAGAAGGCTACTTTGCTGATCACTACAAACGTTTAAATAAAAACGACTATAGATATTTCAGAGATAAAATAGTTTTTGCTTGTGAACCTTCAGGCCAAGTTGCTGACAGAAAAGTTAAAACAAAATGGGACTACACTAAGGCTTGGGAAAAGTTCATGGGTGAAACAGAGGCCCAAGATAGAGAAAACCTTAAAAATTATGTCAAAAGTTTAAAAAAAGGTGAAAATATAAGCGAAGAAAAATTTAAAAGAATAAAAAGAAAATGTTTGGATCTTTTAAAAGATGACAAAGGCAGATGGGGTCCTCTTTATTACATAGCAGTTGGTATCGTAAACGGTAGGGCAA
>JAIRSP010000058.1 GCA_031255375.1 Endomicrobium sp. | reverse complement strand
GAGATGAGAATACATAAAAGATTAATCGATATTCGTGAACCTTCATCAAAAACTGTTGATGAACTTATGAAATTAGATTTGCCAGCTGGAGTATACATTGAAATTAAAATGTAATTTTTTAAAAAATTTGAAAATCGTGATATAAGGAAAGAATATGCTAAAGTCAATAATTGGAAAAAAAATAGGTATAACTCAAATTTTTGATCATAATGGCAATGTTACTCCGGTTACAGTTATAGAGGCTGGACCATGTATAATTTCTACTCTTCGCACTGTTGAAAAAGATGGATATTGTGCTGTTCAACTTGGATTTATAGATGTAGCTGAAAAAAATCTTACAAAGCCACGAGTAGGATTTTTTAAAAAAAACAACATATTACCAAAGAAAATCTTGAAGGAATTTAGAGTTGATGATGTGTCTACACTTTCTATTGGAGGAGAAGTAAGGGTTAACGTTTTTAATATTGGTGACTATGTTAATATTTCTGCTATTTCAAAAGGTAAAGGTTATAGCGGCGTTATTAAGAGACATAATTTTTCTATGCAGCCTGTTTCACATGGTCAATCTGACAGAACTCGCGCTAGAGGCTCTAGTGGAAGCGGAGGTGTACAAAGGGTTTTTAAAGGTACAAAAATGTCTGGACATCTTGGATGTAAATGTGTTACAATACGTAAATTACGTGTTGTAAGTATTAATGATAAAAAAAATGTAATGCTTGTTAAAGGGGCTGTTCCATCAGTTAATGGCGGAATATTATTCATAAGTTGTAATATAAAAAAAATTTTACAGTGTCGTAAGGTGTAAAATAGATAAAAACTGTGATTTTAAATTATCAAAAAATCAGATTAACAACGGTCATAGTTTTACTTAAATGATTCGTAAAATAAATAGAGAGATAAAAATGGATGCAATAGTTTATGATTTGAAAAATCGTGAAAAAGATAAAATAATACTTTCAGATTTTTTCAATACTAATGTTTCTAATGTTTTGTTACATGAGGTTGTGACGGCATATTTAAATAATCAGAGAAGTGGTACACACAATACTAAAACAAGAGGTGAAGTATCTTTTTCTGGGGCAAAACCATGGAGGCAAAAAGGTACTGGAAATGCTAGGGCTGGCCAGAGAAATTCTCCATTGTGGAGGACAGGTGGAATAATTTTTGGACCACAACCAAGAGATTATTATACAAAAATATCAAAGCGAAAAAAAAAAACTTTCTTTAAGTATGGCTTTGTCGTCTCAATTTAAAGCTGGCAATATTATAATCGTTGATAGTATAAATGTGAGTGAAGCTAAAACAAAAAAAGCTGTTGAATTAATGAATTGCTTTGGAGTTAATAAGAAAAAAGTTGTTTTTGTAATCTATAAAAATATTGATAAAAATTTTAAACTTGCAATAAGAAATATAAAGAATGTAATGTTAAAAAATGTTGAGAATATGAATACATATGATGTTCTTTGGGCTGATAAATTAATTATTTCATGTGATGTGATTAATGAAATAAATAAAAGATGGATTGTATAAGTTTTATGTTTGCGTAATTTAAACATTTTAATGATTGTTTTAGGATTAAAATGTAATCGACTAATTTAATGTTTTTATTGTGAGAGTGAAATGGACATTAGGAATGTTATTATAAAGCCAATAGTCACAGAAAAAACAACTTTTTTAAAAAAAAATAATAAATATGTTTTTTCTGTTAATAAAAATGCGAACAAATTTCAAATAAAACTAGCGGTAGAAACATTGTTTAATGTAAATGTTGAAAATGTTTGTACTTTAAACTATACAGGAAAGAGTAAAAGGTCAATGAAGAGCAATAATATTGGACATAAGAATGACTGGAAAAAGGCGATAGTAAAAATTAAAAAAGATCAAGAAATTAAAATTGTTGATGAAATTTAATGTTTTTTAATATGATAATCATTAAAGTTATGTTACAGATGAGAAATTATACAAGGGAAAATAAGGCCTATGTCAATAAGAACGTTTAAGGCATATACGAGTTCAAGAAGGCAAATGTCTGTTTCAGATTTTTCAGATATTACGAAAATGAATCCTGAAAAATCACTTACAAAAATAATTAAAAAAAAGGGTGGTCGTAATAATACCGGTAGAGTAATGGTTCGCTTCAGGGGCGGTGGACATAAAAGATTTTATAGAATTATCGATTTTAAAAGAGACAAGATAGATGTTCATGCTGAGGTAATAGCGATAGAATATGACCCGAATCGCTCTAGTAGAATTGCTCTTTTAAAATACAATGATGGTGAAAAAAGGTATATTATTCATGTTTTTGGAATGAAGGTTGGTGATTCTGTTATGTCTGGCAAAAATGCTGATATAAAACCTGGTAATTCGTTGCCACTTTCTAATATACCGTTAGGTACTTTTATACATAATCTGGAATTTGTACGTGGTAAAGGTGGTCAGTTCGTTCGTTCAGCAGGCACTGCAGCACAACTTGTGGCAAAAGATGACAAATATGCACATGTAAAAATGCCTTCTGGAGAAATAAGACTTATTAATTCTGCTTGCTGTGCAACTATTGGACGTGTTGGTAATTTGGATCACGAAAATATTGTTGTTGGTTCTGCGGGAAGAAATCGTCATATTGGTAGAAAATCACATGTACGTGGAACAGCCATGAATGCCGTTGATCATCCACATGGTGGCGGAAGAGGAAGATCTAAGGGGAACAACAACCCTAGAAGCCCATGGAATCAACCAGCAAAAGGTTTTAAAACTAGAAAACATAATAAAATATGGGATTGGGTAATTGTGAAATCAAGGTGAAACATTATTAAAAGTTGTTTTTTTGTAATTATTAATTTTATCTCTAAAAAGATAATTAAAAAGGAAGAATAATATTTTATGAGTCGCTCAGTGAAAAAGGGTCCGTATATAGATGAAAAACTTTTAAAAAAAATACAAAAGTTAAATGAAACTGGCGAAAAAAGAATTATTAAAACATGGGCTAGATCGTGTGTTATAACGCCTGATTTTGTTGGTCATACAGTTGCAATACATAACGGTAAAAAATTTATTTCAGTATTTATATCTGAACAAATGGTTGGTCACAAATTAGGAGAATTTTCTCCAACTAGAATTTTCAAAGGACATGGAGGAATGACAAAACAAGAGACTTCTCCAACATAGGAATCGAGTATCGAATGAGTGTCAAAAAAATGTTATAATACATACAATGTAAAAAAGTAAAAAATACTTATATGTGTGAAAAAATAAATTGTAAACGTTTTTTTGTTTGAAAAAGGAGCGTATTGATATATGGAGGCAAGGGCAACTGCTAAGTTTGTTAGATATACACCGAGAAAAATTAATCAAGTACTTGCACTTGTTAGAAACAAAAATGTAGAGAATGCACTTGAGATTTTATCTTTTCTTCCAAAATCTGCGTCCGTAATAGTTAAAAAAGTTTTAAAAAGTGCCTTGGCCAATGTTGAAAAGGATAATAGTTATTCAGAGATTGGCGTTAAAGAAGCTTGGGTAGGATGTGGTCCGACATTAAAAAGAATGGTTCCTGGATCACGTGGAAAAAGTAAGATTATAAAAAAAAGAACGTCGCATCTTACTATAATCGTTAGCGATGTTTACTCAAATAAATTTAAAATAAGAAGTAAGTAGATTTGACAGTAACTCTTTTAAAGGATATATGGACAAAATGGGTAATAAAGTACATCCAAATAGCATGAGAATAGGATATATTAAAGACTGGGAATCTAGATGGTTTAATTTTAAAGAAATGCCAAATTTCATTGAAGAAGATTGGCGTGTTAGGCGTTATCTTAAAAATAAGTTTAGATTGGCATCTGTATCAAAGGTTGAAATTGAAAGACAAGGGAAATTGTTACGAATAAATATACATACTGCTCGACCAGGTATTGTAATTGGCAAAGGTGGACAAGGTATTGAAAGTTTGAAGAAGGAACTTGAAACTATAACTTCAAAAGAAGTTATAGCGAATGTCATGGAGATCAAAAAACCAGAGATCGATGCAAGGCTTGCAGCTGAAAATGTTGCGTTTCAGTTGGAGAAACAAATTGCCTTTAGAAGGGCGATGAAAAAAGTTATTGAAAGAGCTATGTTGTCCGGTGCACAAGGTATAAAAATTATGATTTCTGGAAGAATTGGTGGTTCTGATATTGCAAGGACTGAATGGATTAAAGAAGGTAGAATTCCATTGCAAACATTTAGAGCAGATATTGATTATGGATTTGCAGAAGCATGCACTACTATGGGTCGTATAGGTGTAAAAGTTTGGATATTTAAAAAAGAATTTTTAAATAAAAATTTGAAAATCGAAGAATTGTCAAATGAATCGAAATTAGTTAGTGCGTCAAGATCTTCCGTAAAAAATGTGTAGCAAGTTTGAAAAAGATATTGATTGATTATTTTTTTTTGTTATTATAAAAGGATTATTATATATATTATGTTAATGCCAAAAAGAGTCAAATATAGAAAAATGCATAGAGGTAGAATGAGCGGGATGGCTAAAGGTGGAACTTTTTTAGCTTTTGGGAAATATGGACTTCAAGCATTGGAGCCTGTATGGATAAGCAGTAATCAAATAGAAGCCGCACGTGTAACGCTTGCAAAATTTATAAAAAAAAGTGGAAAGATTTGGATTAGAATATTTCCAGATAAACCAGTTACGAAAAAACCGTCTGAGACAAGAATGGGGAAGGGGAAGGGCGACCCACAATTTTGGGTTTGTGTTGTAAAACCTGGGAAAATAATGTTTGAAATTGATGGAATTGCAGAAACAGAAGCAATGAGAGCCCTTAGGCTAGCTTCAAATAAACTTCCTATACACACAAAAATTTTAACTAGAGATTGATATTTGTGGTTGAGAAAAATATGAAAAATAAAATTTTAGATGAAATAAAAAATATGACATATTCTGAGCTTAATATTAAACTTCACGGTTTAAAGAATGAAATTTTTAAATTAAGGTTTCGCAATCGTATATCACCAATAAAAAATCCTCTTAGTATAAGAAAATTAAGAAGAGATATAGCAAGGATTAGTACAAAAATGTCGCTTAATAGAAAAAAACATGCTGAATAATTATTGAAAATCACTGCAATAATGTAAAAAGAGAGATATATGTTAGAACGTAAAAAACGTAGATATCGTGTAGGTACTGTTATAAGAGATAAGAACACAAAAACTAAGTATGTTTTAATTGAAAGAAGTTATCGTCATTTATTATATGGTCGTGTAATTCGTGTTAAAAGTAAAATTGTTGTACATGATGAGAAAAATGTATCACATGTTGGTGATGTTGTAAAAGTAATAGAATGTAGACCTTTTTCAAAAACTAAAAGATGGGCACTAGTTAAAGTTTTGTGAAAATTAATATACAAATTGATATATATGTTTGTTGTTAATGTTTTATCTTTAACATAGTAAAATATTTTGTCGTGTTTGACGGTTATAGCACCTAATGTTATGTATAAATAAAAAAAAGTATAATGGAACTTTAAAATGATTCAAGAAAGAACAATTCTAAATGTTGCCGATAATTCAGGCGCGAAGAAGATACGTTGTTTTAGAGTAACAAATGGATCAAAACGTCGGTATGCGTATTTAGGAGATGTGATACATGCATCTGTACAAGATGCAATTCCACATGCTAATGTTAAAAAAGGTGACATTGTTAAAGCAGTAATTGTTCGTACAGTGAAAGAAGTACGTAGAATTGATGGAACTTATATTAAATTTGATGATAATGCAGCTGTTATTATAAATGACGAAGGCGAACCAACTGGTACGCGTGTTTTGGGTCCAGTAGCAAGAGAATTGAGGGAAAAAAAATATCTTAAAATAGTTTCGCTAGCTCCTGAAGTGATATAAATTTATGTAAATCAAAAATTATGAACTATTGAAGTTATTTTATATTTATTTTTTTGATGATATAATGATGTAAATTTATTACGTGGTGATTAAGAACGTAAAATATATAAATGGAAAATTATAAATGATTGGCGTAAAAAAAGAAGATAAGGTGTTAATTTTGTCAGGTAGAGATAAGGGCAAAAAGAGTAAAATTATTGCAGTTTTTCCAGATAAACGTATGGTCACTGTTGAAAATGTAAATGTTGTTAAAAAACACATGAAGAAAACGCAGAAAACCTCAGGTGGAATTTATGAAAAGGAATCATTAATTAACATAAGTAAAGTTATGCTTGTATGTCGGAA
>JAIRSP010000054.1 GCA_031255375.1 Endomicrobium sp. | reverse complement strand
TTAGATGTATTTTTTTTAATTGACGAAGGTAAAATTTTTTATTTTGGAAATTTGTATATAAATGGACTTGTTCATACAAAGGATAAAGTGTTAAGAAGAGAGATGCTTTTAAGACCAGGAGACGTGTTTTCGCCTGAAAAATATTTAAAAAGTATTAATATGATTTACAATTTAGGGTTTATTAAAAACGTAGATCATAACATGTTGCAGAATGAAGTATCAAACGTTGTTGATTTGAATTTTAATGTTGTTGAAGAAAATATTAATGATTTAAGAAAAATTGGTACCGCCATTGGATTTGAATATCCTTATAATCCATTGTTTTTAATAAAATTCAGTAAAATAAATATGTTTGGACTTGGACAGAGTTTAAATTTATTTTATGAAATAAGTAAAAAACAAAAAAAATATGATATAAATTGGATTTATCCATGGGTTTTTGATAAAAACATCGATTTTATTCTTGATTTTTATAAAAGAGATAATAAAATAATATTTAAAAACAAAAAAAAAGGTATCTTAGAAGATATTAAAAAGAATGGATTTGAAGCCAAGCTATCTCCTAGAATTAATAAAAAAATTGTGTTTCCATTTGGATATAGATATGAAAATGTTTATTTTTGCTCAAAATCTATTGATAATGATGCAATTTTGAAGATTGAAAATAATAAAATATCTAGTGTTTTTTCTCATTTTTTATACGATTCGACAGATTGTATCTTGGATCCTTCAAGTGGAAACTTAGAATCCATTACTTTCCAGATAGCAAGTAAAATATTTGGCGGAGATACGAATTTTGTTAAATGTATTGTTAATTCAAAATTGTTTTTCCCTATATTGCATAAATTTGTATTAAGTATTAATTTCCGTTTTGGATTAATTGCTGAATACTTTAATCAACAGATTCCTACTAGCGAGTTATTTTTTATGGGTGGCGCTGATACCGTGAGAGGCTATGATATTGATGAGACTGAACACTATGATGGTGGTAAATTTATGGGTATAATAAATATGGAATGTAAATTTCCAATAATTACAAAATGTAAGAAAACAATTGTTCAAGGGTTTTTATTTTATGATATTGGCACCCTCGGTAAGGATGATAATGCGATATACCAAGGTTTCGGTATAGGAATTGGAATTCCCGCAAACGTTTTTGGTATTAATTTTCCTATAAGATTTGATTTATCGCAAGGATTGAGGGATAAATTTAAACCAAAGTTTTATTTTAGTTTAATAAATAGAATTTGAATTATTTTTATATATAATTTTTTGTGTATATAATTATTGTACAAACAAATGCTGTGCTTATGTCAATATAAATGTGTTGTTTGTATTTAGCATGTGATGTATAAGAATATTATTGAAGGATAATAAATGAATTTTATTGAAAATGAAAAATTATCAGAAACAGAAAAGATTTTAAATTTAGAAAAAATTTTTGAATATTTGCCTCATAGATATCCATTTATAATGATTGACAAAGTAAAAATAGATAAATTGAATCCTTTTATTGCTGTTGGTTACAAACTTATAAGCGGAAATGATCCTTTTTTTCAAGGACATTTTCCTGGGTCACCAATAATGCCTGGTGTTTTGATTATTGAGTCAATGGCACAGACGTCATGTGTGTTATTATTGTCAAAGTCTGGAATAACTGGGAAACTTGCGTATTTTATGTCTATAGATAAGGCAAAGTTTCGCAACCCAGTTACACCTGGCGATATTTTAGAATTACATGTTGAAATAACTAGGTACAATGGTAAACGTGGCAAAGCAAAAGGTAATGCATATGTTAATAAAAAAAAGGTTGCAGAGTCTGAATTCGCGTTTGTTGTTGTTGATAAAAAACGTATAGAATAATACTTATATATCATGTATGTTTATGAAATTTTTCCTTTACAAATTTATGTTGTGCATTGTTTTACTCATTTAGATTTATTAAAAAAAAGAGATGTAATTTATTATAATAAAGTTCTTATTTTGTTGATTTGCTTATAAACATAGCGTTTAATTTTGATAATTTCATAAGTAATACAAGATTTAATCTACAGATTGTAGATTTTATTATATACGAGTTGTATTTTAAAAAAATAAAAAAATAATTAAATTGTACAAGTATAATATGCAAAAATATCATTTATTAAAATGTTTTACATTGTTACTTTTCCATACGATTTGATTTGATGCATGATGTACATACGTATTTACGTTTTTTTTTACCATTAATAATAATGTTTTTGAATTTTAAATTTGGTTTAAATATCCTTTTTGAAGCTTTGTTTGAATGGCTAATTGTGTTTCCAGATTTTGGGTGTTTGTTACAAATTGTACATTTATAAGACATTGTTGTACCCTCCATGAAAATCAATTTAAAAAAACCCATGCAATAATAAGTACACAAACATTATAATAACAATAAAATTTTGTTGCAATATTTAAATATATGAATATATGTTGTATTAATTTTGTATTAAAGCTATGTTTATAATTGCAATGTTTTTTTGATTAATTTTACTCGAGTATAATGTAGATATTTTTATTAAATAATTAAAAAGACAAAAAAAGTTTTAATATAGTTGTATATTGAAAAAAACTATATATCTATATATGTAAACCGTTGAGTAAATTATGATCATGACAATGTTTGCTATAATATATTCATGTTTACTATATTTTTTATAATGATTGTTTAATTTTACCAATTAAAACAATTAAAAGTATTTACATTTTCGCTTTATAATACAAAAAATTAATTAATTATGTAATCAAATATTATTTAAGTGTGATTTAATTTTGATTAGCAAGTACTTAATAATGTAATAAATACAACATGTATTAATTTATTTTATATAGTGAGTATTATTACCAATAAGTTTATATTGTTTTTTTGTGTTTGTTAATTATCATATAAACAAACATAAGTTGTATAGTGTAAAAAAAAAGATGTAAGAAGTATTTATATTTTTGTATAATGAACGTTGGCGTTGTATAAATTTCGTGAATTTATGAAAAATATTTTTGTTTTTTTGAGGATTTGAATTATAAATAATTTTTTATGTGTATATATTTTCTAATTTTATTCCGAAAATTGTAGAAATATGTGTTTTATGTTAAATTCGTATAAAAATAAAAATGATAGATGAATATTGTAAATATTTGGTTATTTCATGATTAATATTTTAAATAGCATAAAAAGGCAATATAAAATTAGTGGTGGTTATTTAGAATTTTTAAAAATAGCTATACCACTCATTGTTTCTACTGGTATTGGCGCTATTCAGCTTTTTATCAATAGAACTTTTTTATTTTCGTATTCTCGTGAAACATTCGCAGCCTCAGGGCCAGCCGGTATTCTTAATTGGGCGATTGTTACTCTTTTTTTAGGAACACTAGCATATGTTGATGTTTTTGTAGCCCAGTATTATGGTAAAAAAAAATATAAATTTATAGGACCTGCGGTTTGGCAAAGTGTATATTTAGCATTGTTTTCGTCATTTGTTATTCTTTTTATATCATTTTTTTCAAAATATATTTTTATGAATATAGGTCATCAATACATTGTTGCATGCGAAGAGGCAAAATTTTTTAAAATATTATGCTACGGTGCTTTTCCAACGCTTTCTGTTGCTGCATTATCAGGGTTTTATGCTGGGAGAGGAAAAACAAAGGTAATTTTATTAGTTGGCATATTTGGTGTTATTATAAATATTATTCTAGATATTTGTTTAATATTTGGACGTTGGTCTTTTCCAAGATTAGGAATTATTGGATCGGCTTTATCTAGCAATATTTCTTCAAGTGTTATGATGGTAATTTATGTTTTTATGGTAATTGCAAAAAGTAATAAGATCTATAATACAAGATGTATAAAACCTGACTTTAATTTTATAAAAAGATTATTACGCTATGGATTCCCAAATGGAGTACAATTTTTTTTTGACATGGTTGGATTTGGAATTTTCGTGCTTATAATTGGTTCCCTAGGTGTATCAGAACTTACTGCTAGCAATATAGTTTTGAACATAAACAATTTAATTATTATGCCTCTTGTTGGCTGTGGCATTGCAACATCAATAATGGTTGGTAACTATCTTGGGAAAAATAAAGTGTACCTTGCAAAAATAAGCGTAAAATCTGCTACGCATATAGTGTATACTTATTCAACGATTGTGATTTTTGTTTTAATTTTATTTCCAAGTAAATTAATTTATACATTTTTACATGGACAGCAAGTTTTATCAATTGACGGGATAGAATCAATGGTTATAAATCTTTTAAGAATTTTAGCAGCATATTTAGTTTTTGATTCAAGTGGAATAATTTTTGCTGCAGCAATTAAAGGTGCTGGTGATACAATGTTTATCATGAAAGTACTTGCAATTTCAACTATATTTTTTGTAATTATACCGACATATCTTATTGTAGTTGTATTTAAATTTGGTATATATGTTGCATGGTACTTTATGCTTGTTTATAGCATATCAGTTTCAACCAGTTTTTATTTTAGATACAAGTCGAATAAATGGAAAAAAATGCGTGTTATAGATAATGTCAATTAATATATTTATTACAAATATTTGTTTTACATATAAATATAATTTATTAATTTAAACTATTAATAGTTTGTTTTGTGAGAATCAGTTTATAAATAAAATAATTTAACTTGTCTATTATCAGTAGATATTTTTTTTGAATATAAAAATTATAATTAATTAAAATTATTATGACGTTTTTTATTTTTGTTCAATCAGGAGTTTGAATATGAATAATATTAAGCAAATTAGCGATTATGTATCGAATATAATTGATGATGTTAGAAAAAATGGTGATAAAGCAATTTTTGAATATCTTAAAAAATTTGATAATGTAGATTTATCTAATTCAAAAAACGGATATAAAATTCAACAAAAAGATATAAACGATTCAGTTAGTAAGCTTTCAAAATTATTAAAAAGAGTAATCAAATGTTCTTATTCAAATGTTTTGCAATATCATAAATATGAATATTCTCAAATTAAAAAAATGTGGGAATATAAAAAAAATGGATTAAACATAAAACAATTTCACACGCCAGTTGAATCTGTTGGTATTTATGTACCTGGTGGACGGTTTGCCTATCCATCTACAGTGATTATGACGGCAATCCCTGCTATTGTAGCTGGAGTTAGTAGAATAATTATTGTTAGTCCACCGAAAAATATTAATGATGCCGTTTTGTTTGCCGCAAGACTGTGTGGAATAAAGGAAATATATTGTATTGGTGGGGCCTCTGCCATTGCGGCGCTTGCGTACGGAACAAAAACATTAAAAAAAGTTGATATGATAGTTGGTCCAGGAAATATTTATGTTAGCGAAGCTAAAAGACAAGTTTTTGGATGTGTTGGTATAGATTCAATTGCTGGCCCAAGCGAAGTAGCAATAATTGCTGATGCCAATGTTCCTGTAGATTATGTTGTTTATGATATAATGGCACAATTGGAACATGATAATATGGCGAAAGCATATTTTTTATGTGAATCGAAAAGTAAAATATCTGAAGTAAAGAAAAAGCTCCCATCAGAAATTTTTAAACAATTGCAAATTGAACTTTGCTCATTAAATAAAGCTATTGAAATGGTTAATAACATAGCTCCTGAACACTTGGAATTATTGGTTAAAGATTATAAAGATTTATTAAAAAATATAAAAAATGTAGGTGCTGTTTTTGTTGGATATCAAACGCCGACAGTTTTTGGTGATTATTTTGCAGGGCCGTCACATGTTTTACCTACTAATGGTGCTGCGAAATTTTCAAGCGGTGTTTCTGTTATGACATTTTTAAAGAAATTTGCATGTATAAGAATGGCTAAAATTAATAAAAATGCATATAGAATGACTGCTGATTTTGCACAGTTAGAAAATATGAAATATCATAAAAAATCTTCTGAGATAAGAATATGATAAATAATAGGAATTCAAAAATAATAAGAAAAACTAAAGAAACCTGTGTTTCTGTAGAACTTAATCTTGATAAATGTTTTTTGCCATCAATATCTACAACTATAGGTTTTTTAGATCATATGCTTAACCTTTTTGCTGTACATTCAAGTATAGGTTTTAAAATTAAAGCTAGTGGAGATACATATATAGATGAACATCATTTGGTTGAAGATTCCGGAATTACAATTGGCAAAGCAATAAAAGAATCTATCGGAAATAAAAAAGGTATTATGAGATATGGTCATATTTTATTACCAATGGATGAGTCTTTAAGTTATGTTGCATTGGATATATCTGGTAGGCCATATTTAAATTATGAAGTAAATTTAAAATTTCAAAAAAATGGATTTAATTATGATTTAATAGAAGATTTTTTTTATGCGATTGCGATCAATGCTGGGATTACGCTACATATTAAAATGATAAAAGGAAGAAATAATCATCATATAGCAGAATCTATATTCAAGGCTTTTGGCCATGCATTTAAAATAGCGATAATGTTGTGCCCAAAAAATAAAAACAATATTCTTTCAACTAAAGGAATATTATAAGATGGCGAAACAAATAAAAATTGCAGTTATAGATTATGGTTTTGGTAATATAAAAAGCGTTGTGAATGCTTTAAATTATTGTGGCGTTAATGCGTTTGTTGTTGATTCGCCATTAAAAATTTTTAATTTTATGGGAATAATACTTCCAGGTGTTGGTTCGTTTGGTCCAGCATCTGATTTTTTAAGATTAAACGGTTTTCATGATGCCATAAATGACTATGTAAATTTAGGTAGAATGATTTATGGAATATGTTTAGGATTCCAACTTTTTTTTACAAAAAGTTATGAAAATGGTAATAAAGAAGGTCTTGGACTAATATCAGGTGAAGTAAAAAAATTTGAATTTAGGAATAAATTATTAAAAATTCCACATATTGGTTGGAACAATATAAATATAAAAAGCAATTTATATGCAAACAAAATGTTTTTTTCGATTAATAATAGTGAAAAATTTTATTTCGTTCATTCATATTATGCTGTTCCAAATGATTTTTTATATATTTCAAGTATCTGTGAATATGGGTTAGAGTTTTGTTCATCTATTACATACAAAAATATATGGGGTAGTCAATTTCACCCTGAGAAAAGCGGTAAAGTAGGGTTAAAAATTTTGAGTAATTTTATAAATGAGGTAAAAAAATGATTGTTATACCTGCAATTGATATAAGGAGAGGTAATTCAGTTAGATTAAAACAAGGAAAAATTGACTCTGAAACCATTTATTCAACAGATCCAGTTTTTATTGCAAAACTTTGGAAAGCAAAAGGTGCAAAACGTATACATATTGTTGATTTAGATGGAGCTTTCAGTGGAATAAATACAAATGAAAATATTATTAAAAAAATATGTGAAGATGTTGATATTTCAATTGAAGTTGGTGGTGGAATAAGGGATATGCATAAAGTAGATAAAATTTTTAGTTTTGGTGTTTCTCATGTGATTTTAGGTACAGTTGCAATTTATAATCCTGAAATTGTAAGAAAAGCCATAGATAAGTATGGTCCTAAAAAGATAATTGTTTCTATTGATGCAAAAAATGGTAAAATTGCAATAAGTGGCTGGAAAGACATAACTCCAGTTGATATTTTTGAACTTGTAGATAAATTAAAGAATATTGGCGTTGAAGAAATTTTATATACAGATATATCTAGAGATGGCATGTTTACTGGACCAGATTTGCTAGGATTAAAAAAATTATGTACGTATAATTTAAAAATAATTGCTTCAGGTGGAATAAGAACTATTGACGATGTGATTAAAATAAAAAAATATGAGAAAAATGGTGTTTTTGCAGTTGTGGTTGGAAGTGCTTTGTATACAAAGGACTTTGACCTTGAAAATGTGATAAAAAAGATAGAACAAAATATCGTTTAGATTTAATATCAAATTATTTTTTAATAAAAAAGGAAAAAGAAGTGTTAAGTGTAAGATTAATACCATGTTTGGATATTGCTAATGGACGCGTCGTTAAAGGAACAAAGTTTGTTAATTTAAAAGATGCTGGTGATCCTGCCGAGGTCGCTGAGCAGTACTATTTAAATGGTGCTGACGAAATTGTGTTTTTAGATATTATTGCAACACATGAAAACCGCGATATTACAATTGATTTAATAAAAAAGACATCTGAGAAAGTTTTTGTTCCGCTTACGGTAGGAGGTGGAATAAAAACTATTGATGATGTAAGGAGTATTTTAAGCGCTGGTGCAGATAAGGTTTCGCTAAATTCTTCTGCTGTCAAAAATCCAGAAATTGTGAAAAAAGCAAGCGATAGATTTGGCGTTCAATGCATAGTAGTTGCAATAGATGCAAAAAAGATAGAAAAAAATAAATGGAATGTTTTTATAAATGGTGGTAGGATAGATACAGGTATTGACGCTATTGCTTGGGCTAAAAAAATTACAAATTTTGGTGCAGGAGAAATTTTGTTAACTAGCATGGATAAAGATGGAACGAAGTGTGGCTATGATTTAGAGCTTATAAAAATAGTATCAGACTCTGTAAGTGTGCCTGTTATCGCATCTGGTGGCGCAGGAAAAATTGAACATTTTTTTCAAGCATATGAATTCGGCGCTTCTGCAGTATTGGTTGCTTCGTTATTTCATTATAATGAAATAACGATTAAAGAAGTTAAAAATTATTTAAATAATAAAGATGTGCCAATTAGGAATATTTATTAAAATTGCTTTTTGTAAGATCGGTATATTTTTTCAATTAAAAATCTACTGTTTTAAAATTTTATAGGAGAGATAATGATCGATAATTTTAGTAAAAATTTAAAGTTTGATGAAAATGGACTTATTACAGTTATAGTTCAAGACTATAGAAGTAGTGATGTCTTAATGGTAGCATACATGAATAAAGAAGCTATTGATGTTACTTTAAAAACTAAAAAAGCTACTTTTTGGAGTCGTTCAAGAAAATCTCTTTGGGTTAAAGGTGAGATTTCTGGGAATACGCAAGAAGTGATTGAATTTTATTATGATTGTGATGGTGATAGTATTCTTTTAAAAGTGAATCAAATTGGAATTGCATCATGCCATACTGGTCGTAAGACATGTTTTTTTACAAAAGTTTTGTTTGATGGTAGTATAAAAATAATTAGCGAACAACTGTTTGATCCAGATGAAATTTATAAAAAATAATATAGTTTATTTATTATTTTAAATACATTTTGATTAATTTAATAAATTTTTAGATACGTTTTTACTAATTTGCAATTTGCA
Source organism: Endomicrobium sp. (assembly GCA_031255375.1). The sequence goes on along the minus strand of JAIRSP010000054.1, from coordinate 3,473 downwards.
TATTTATGATTTGATTTATTTTTTATAAAAATAAAGTTTACATACTGTATTGTATTTAGCTTTGTACACGTCTGTATGTTTATTATAAAATGTAATACTGTATTCTATTGAAATTGTAAATCTGAATATTTATAACATAAAAACTAATTAATGTTATTAAATAGTCGTAAGCGCTTGATTATTTTCTGCTAAAATTAATAATTTGAGTTATTTGCGCTGTGTTATAAAGGATAATTAAAATGGAAATTATTAACAAAGATATATTTAAAAAAAAAGAATTGCCAGCAGGGATTTGGATTAAATGTAAAAAGTGTGATAGTGTAATTTTGAAAAAGGATTTTGAAGTAAATTTTATGGTGTGCCATAAATGCGGTTGGTATGCGAGGCTCAACGCGCGTGAAAGAATTAAATTTACTATAGATAAAGGTAGTTTTAAAGAAATTAATTCGAATATTAAATCCATAAATTTTTTAAATTTTCCAGGATATTCTAGTAAAATCGATGAATCTGAAATCAATGATTCTATTATTACTGGTGAGGCTAAAATCTGTGGACATAATGTTATAATTGCGGTTATGGATTTCAAATTTATGGGTGGTAGCATGGGTTCTGTTGTTGGTGAAAAAATAGTAAGATCAATAGAGAGAGCCATGAAGAAAAAATATAATTTAATTATTATCTCTTCATCAGGCGGTGCAAGAATGCAAGAGGGAATGATATCTCTTATGCAAATGGGAAAAACTAGTGCAGCGATTGCAAAACTTTCTGATAGTGGACTTGCATTTATTTCGATATTGACAGATCCAACTACAGGCGGAGTTGCTGCGAGTTATGCTATGCTTGGTGATGTAAATATTTCGGAACCAGGAACATTAATAGGTTTTGCTGGCCCTAGGGTTATAGAGCAAACAATAAAACAACAACTTCCTGAAGGATTTCAGTTTTCAGAGTTTTTAGAAAAACATGGGATGATTGATATTATTGTTGAAAGAAAAAATATGAAAGACGTACTTTCAAAAATATTAAATTTTTTATCATAAATAATGTTTTTTGATACATTTGAAGAATATAAAAAAATAACTCCAGGTCTTTCAAGAATAAAAAAATTTTTTGAAAATATTGGCAATCCACATAAAAAATTGAAAATAATTCACATTGCTGGAACTAATGGCAAAGGATCTACAGCTGCTTTTATATCTAGTATTTGTATAGAGGCTGGATATAAAACTGCATTATATACATCACCGCATTTGATCAATATTACCGAAAGAATTAAGATTAATAATATTGAAATATCGAAAAAAAAATTTGATGATTTATCAAAAAAATATTTAATAAATGCATTAAAATATAGTCTTTCGTACTTTGAATATTTAACTTCATTGGCTTTTATATATTTTGTTGATTCAAATGTAGACATTGCAATAGTTGAAGTTGGACTTGGTGGTATATTTGACGCAACAAATATAATAGAAATGCCTTTAATATGCATAATAACATCTATTTCAAAAGATCATCAAGAAATATTAGGGAACGAAATAAAAAAAATAACATTTGAGAAAGCTGGAATAATAAAAAATGGATCATATACGGTTTGTGGAAAACTTCCGATAAAAGCAATAGAAATAATAAAGGATAAATCTATACCGTATATTTATGGAACGGACTTTAAGTATATTAAAATAATTCATAATTATGAGCGTACACTTCGCGAGCAAAGATTCAACTATGTGAGTACAAATACAAAATTTACTGACTTAAGAATACGGCTTCTTGGTGATCATCAATTAATTAATGCGTCTATCGCTATTTTTGCATCTGAGCTTTTGTGCAAAAGTGGATATTGTTTGAACGAAATTAATATAAAACATGGATTGTACAATGCTGTTTGGAAAGGTAGATTCGATGTAAGAAAAATTATTTGGAAAAACAAAACATTTAGATTAATTATAGATGGCTCGCATAACATTGAAGGTATTAATACGTTTTTTAAAACATTTAAACAATTAAAATTTTCTAGAGAAAAAAGAATTTTTATTTTTGCAATTATGAAAGAAAAAAAATATGAATATATAGTGAAAAAAATAGCTTTTTTTGCAAAAAAAATAATATTACTAAAAATAAACAATGATAGAGCTATAGATCGCAAAATTTTAAAATTGGAATTTTCAAAGTATATTGACAGCAATATGATTTTTATGTCAGATTCGATTGAAAATATTTTTGATTCAATATTGAATAATGAATTAATTGTCTCAATCGGTTCTCTTTATCTTTCTGGTGAATTATTAAAGTATGTGTAATGATTTTATATATTTAACTTCAATTTTAATGGTAATTTAAAAAGAATAGGTTTATGATTTTTAATAAATTTATGTTTATATTAAACAAAATAGTTATTATTTGTATTTTGTTATTTCTGTTGATTAATTTGCGAATTCTTTCTTTTGGCCTTGAGGTTAACGCTGATACAGTTGAATACAGCGATAAAAATGGGATTAATTTATTAGCAAAAAACAATGTCATTATTAAATTAAAGAACAAAAAAATATATGCTGATTCTATTAATTTTTCAACAAAAGAAAAAAACGTTACTGCACATGGTAATATTAAAATTGAAGAACCAAAAAAAAATTCTATTTATTTTGATAATGCTAGCTATAATTATGATGATAAAAATGTTAGAATAAATGATTTTTTTTGGCATTATTCTAGTATTTTTGTACATGCAAAATTTGTTAATGGAAATATAAATCTTGATGATACTGATAGCAATGTTTATGATGTTGATAATATAATATTTTCTAATTGTGATTTAGATAATCCACATGTTTATTTTAAAGCAAAAAAAGGAAGAATTATACCTAATAAAATGATTAAAGTCCATGATGTTTTTTTATATATAAACGGAATTCCTGTGTTTTATTTTCCTGTATTTATAAAATTTCTAAATGAGAATCATTTTTTTAATAAATTTAAGATAAAACCTATTATACCATTTTACGATGGAAATAAATTATCTTTAATGACTATGTTTTCATATGATATAAATAAATTTTCAACTGGTCAAATAATTTTTGACTTATTTGGCAGAATACGTAATTGTCTGATTATGTGTGAATCAGAAAATACAGATGGACTTTTTCGTATTGATAATGATGTTAATAACGAAAAATTTGAAATGTATTTTGGTTATTTTAAAGTAATAAATGATTTTTTAAATATGAGATCAAAAATGGAAATATGTTTTAATAACGATGATAATTTGAATAATTATAATGCCGAATATTTTGCAGATCCATATATAAGTTTGATCAGCGAAAATAAAGATGTTAATTTAAATATTTTATTTAGTTTTATTCAACAAAATCATGATATTAATTTGATTTACAATATTAATAATGTTTCTGATTTTATTACAAATTTTGAAAAAATGTTCTTAATAGTTCCAAGTATGAATTTTACGTATTATC
>JAIRSP010000052.1 GCA_031255375.1 Endomicrobium sp. | reverse complement strand
ATAAATGTTATTTCTTTTATACCGTTTTTAACCGCTGAAAAACATTTATTTACTATTGTATCATAATCTAAGTTTTTTTCTACACCTCTTACAAATGGAACAACACAATATGAACAATAATTACTACATCCTCTCATAATAACAATATTACTTACAATTTTAGACTCGTAATTAATATCAGAATTTATTTTTTTAGAATAATTTTTATTGCAACATAAATTAATAATTTTAGAAGCAATATCATCAATACTACTCGTTCCAACAATCAAGTCAATATTTCTAAAACGTTTTTTAATACTATTGCCAAGTCTTTCTGACATACAGCCAATAACAACTATTTTGATATTTAAATTTTGTCGTTTTAATTTTTCAACCAATCCAATATAAGAAAAAGCTTTTTGTTCAGACTGACTTCTTACTGAACAAGTGTTAAGTATAAAAACATCTGCATCAAAAACATTATATACCCTACAAGCCCCATGAGATAGAAAAACAGAATTAAGATCATCTGAATCACATATGTTCATTTGACAACCCAATGTTTTAATTAAATACTTAAACAATCACACACCTCAAATAATTAAAATATACTATAATTAAAACAAAATATATACTTATTTATTTTCATTGTTTTAATTATCTTTAGCAAAGTATTTTTACACATTAAATTTGTATTAAAATACAATATTCTGTTAAAACTTCAAACTCGTTCTATAAATTTATTTTTAATTGGTAGCAACATTTCTTCAATTGTTGCTACTGATTTCCCCTTTTCAATTTTCATGCCAAGTTCTGTTAACGCCATTTCAAGGCAAGCAAATCCAACAAGCAAATCTGTTATTCCTATATACCCCATATGTGCAAATCTTATTATTTTCCCTTTTAAATCACCATGGCCATCAGCAATAGAGACATTATATTTTTCTTTTAAAATTTTAGTTATTTTCACACCAATTTTACATGGAATAATAGCCGCTGTAACAACATCGCATGGCTTTTCTCCAAAAGGGTTCAATCCAATAGCCAGCATACCTGCCCTTACAGCTTTTGCAAATAGTCTGCAATCATTCCAAATATTTTCCAAACCTTTATTGTGAATCAATTTTAAAGACTCATCAAGAGAAGATATTAACGTAATAGATGGTGTAAATGGTGTCCCATTTGTAAAATATGATTTTTTATATTTTTTAATGTCTAAATAAAATTTAGGAAGTTTTGAATTTTTAACGAGCTCCCATGCTTTATTACTAAATGTTATAAAGGCAAGTCCAGGTGCTACCATAAATCCTTTTTGCGAACTAGAAACAACAACATCAACATTCCATTCATCAGTTTTAAATTCTTGTCCAACAAGCCCAGAGATTGCATCGACAACAAAAATAGCTTTTGTTTTCGAAACTATTTTACCAATAGACATAATGTCATTCACAACACATGTCGATGTCTCGACAAATGTAGTATAAACAGCTTTTACATTAACATTATTATTAAGAATTTTTTCTATTTCATAAGGTTTTATTATTTTCCCCAATTCTACACAAATATGTATAATCTTTATTCCATATTCTTTAGCTATTTCAACCCATCTCTTACCAAAAATACCACAACTTGCAACAATAATTTCATCTCCAAAACTTAAAAGATTTACTATTGCAGCCTCCATCGCGCCTGTTCCTGATGTAGACAAAATATATACATCATTTTTCGTTTTAAATATACACTTTAATTTGCTAACAACATTCTTATAGATTAAGCCAAATTCATTTGTTCTATGATGAATTACTGGCATCGCTTCTTTAAAAGCAACTTCAAGTGGGATTTGAGTTGGACCAGGTGTTAAAAGATAACTTTTTGCCATTTCTTTTATTTCGTTAATATCACATACAAATATTTATTTATTTTCTATAGCTAACAAAATCACTTCGTCCATATGAGAAACTGGAATCATTTTAAGTTTTTTAATTACATCGTCTGGAATATCAACTAAATCTTTTTTATTGCTTTCAGGAAATAATACAATTGTTATACCTTCATTATGGGCAGCAAGGACTTTTTCCTTAAGTCCGCCTATACCTAAAATCCTTCCCCTTAATGTTACTTCGCCAGTCATCGCAATTTTCTTTTTTACAGACTTATTCATGCATACTGAAGCTAGCCCTGTTGCTAATGCAATCCCTGCACTTGGGCCATCTTTCGGTACTGCCCCCTCAGGTACATGCACATGAAAATCAGTTTTTGAAAATATATCATCTTTAATCAATAATCTTCGAGAAACAGAACGAACATAAGTTAATGCGGCTTGTGCAGACTCTTTCATAACATCGCCCAATTTTCCAGTAAGAACTAAAGATCCTTTACCCTTCATTTTATTTACTTCTATAGTAAGAACTTCGCCGCCAACATCTGTCCATGCAAGACCTGTTACCACCCCAATATCATTTTCTGCAATTTTTTCTCTTTCGTAATGTGGTATGCCCAAATAAGATTTTAAATTTTCAACAGTGATTTTTATCAATTTTAAATCTTTATTAAACTCCAATTCTTTTATAGCCTTTCTACAAACATTCGCAATTTCTCTTGTAAGATTACGAACTCCAGCTTCATGTGTATAATTTTTTATTATAGAATCTATAACGCCACTATGAACATCAAGTTCTTCAAGTTTTAATCCATGTTCCTCAAATTGTTTTGGAACTATAAAATCTTCTGCTATATGATGTTTTTCATTATCTGTATAACTAGAAAATCTTATAATTTCTAATCTATCAAGTAACGTATTTGGTATATTGTTTAAAGTATTTGCTGTTGTTATAAACATAACGTTTGACAAATCAAAATCTACATCCAAATAATGATCATTAAAAGCATAATTTTGTTCAGGATCTAAAACTTCAAGCAATGCTGACGATGGCGCCCCCCTCCAGTCAGATCCCATTTTATCTATTTCATCAAGAATAAAAACAGGATTATTAGACCCAGCTTTTTTCATTGATTGAATAATCTTTCCAGGCATTGAACCTATATAAGTACGTCTGTGACCCCTTATTTCTGCCTCATCTCTTACGCCGCCTAATGAAATTCTTACAAAGTTTCTTCCAAGACTTTTAGCGACAGATTTTGCAATAGATGTTTTGCCAACGCCTGGTGGACCAATAAAACATAAAATAGGTCCTTTTACTTTTTTTACTCTTGATAAAACTGCAAGATACTCCAAAATTCTTTCCTTAATTTTTTCTAACCCATAATGATCCTGATCTAAAATTTGTTTTGCTCTTTTTAAATCAAGATTATCTATTGTCGATTTTTCCCATGGCAAATCCAATATCCATTCGAGATATGTTCTTATAACTGCGGCCTCTGGTGACATTGGCATCATTTTTTCTAATCTCGATATTTCCTTACATGCAGCATTTTTTGCTGTTCGCGACATTTTTGTTTTTCTTATTTTTTCCTTCAATTCGTCAACATCTTTTTGTGCATCGTCCTTCTGTTTAAGTTCTTTTTGAATAGCTTTCATTTGTTCAGTAAGATAATACTCTTTCTGCGTTTTTTCTATCTGACTTCTTACTCTACTTTGAATTCTCCTCTCAATGTTCAATATTTCTATTTCTGAATCAAGTATTTTAATTATTTTTTCTAAACGATCGTTAGGATTTACCAATTCAAGAATAGCTTGTTTATCATCATTTTTTATAATAAGATGAGACGCTATTGTATCGGCAAGCCTAGATGGTTCAACAATATTTCTCACAGAAACAAATATTTCTACAGACATCCTTGGATTTAACTTTACGTATTGTTCAAAAAGAATAACAGATTGTCTCATGACAGCTTCAGTTTCTGGGGTTTTTTCAATTTTTTCATCAAAAATTTTAAAACCAACTTCGATATAACCATTATTATTTAATTTAAAATCTGTCCATTGAGCTCTAAATACACCTTCAACTAAAGCCTTTATTCCATCAGCCATTTTTAATATTTGAAGAACTTCACATATAGTTCCTATATTGTAAACATCGTTAGGAGCTGGGTCTTCAACTTGAATATTTTTTTGTGTAACAATAAAAATTAATCTGTTAGTTACCATTGACTCTTCTAATGCTTTAATTGATTTTTCCCTACCAATACTGATTGGCAACACCATAGTAGGGTATATCACAATTTCTCTTACCGGTAAAAGCGGTAATATATCAGGTATTCTTGATACATCGACTTTATCGTTAGTAAATTTATCTAATTTATTCATTATTTATATGTAGCTCCAATGTATTTTTTATAAACAAACTTAATATTCTTATTTAAAAACATCGCCTATTCTCTTTATGATCACAACATTAAACTCTTTTATGATAAATTTTTAACATTTACACTACTACTTACTATATAATAATATACCTCCATAATAACATCCTTACTATTTTTTTTACAATTAAACACAACAAACACGTTTTAATATACTGATAAGATTACATATATGTCAAGCACCACGGTAAAAAATCTATATAAAATTTAAATTTCAATATTAAAATATAAAAAACATAATCGTTAATCAAAACAAATCACTATTCGTCTATTGTACAACTAAAATACTAACATCACAAATAGCACTAAATATTATAAACAACAAAATACCTTTTTATAATTATTTCATAGTTTTTCTACGTTATAATATTCGATCAATTATCTTTTAATTTATCAAACTTTGATGGTTTATAAAATTTGCCGTACCTTAACAGATATAAAACATTTTTTTCTATTTTAGACATATAAAAATCAACATCAAATTACATTTATTTTACAAACGTTTACATAGTACTAAAAAACTACACATAAAAATTCATAAATATATAATATATTACTTTAAATTTGTCACAACACTATCTATCAATCCGTATTTTTTTGCCTCATATGCTGACATATAACAATTTCTATCAACATCCTTTGCCACTTGTCTTATTGTCCTCTTTGTATGTTTTGCAATTATCTCTGAAAGTTTTTCTTTTATATAGATAAGTTCATTTGTTTCTATATTAACATCGGAAACAGTACCTGATAAACCACAAATTAATGGTTGATGTATCATTATGCGAGAATGTACAAAAGCAAATCTTTTACCTTTTGTTCCAGCTGCAAGCAAGACGGCGCCAAACGACATTGCCATTCCCATGCAAATCGTTGTTATAGGGCTTTTTATAAATTTCATTGTATCATAAACAGCAAATCCTGCTGTAATCATACCTCCAGGAGAATTTATATACAAATTTATATTTTTATTTGAATTTGAATCTAGGTACAAAAGTTGCGCTATTAAAATATTAGCTGACTCTGTTGTAACATATCCTTCACTATCTCCAACAAAAATAATTCTCTCTTTAAGAAGTTTAGAATATAAATCATATGTGACAGTGGATCCGTGACTCCATTTCTCTGTCACGGTTGGTATTAACAACGACATTTCATTCTCCTAACATTTTAATAACAATCAAAAAAAATTAAGTTTTTAAAACTATTTATTTTTTAGTTATATTAACTATAGAATTATTAATTAAAAAATCAAAAATTTTTCTATTTTTGAGCAATGAAAATATTTCATCTTTTTTATTAAAAAAATATTTATCAACAATATTTTTTTTATTAGGATTTAATTTTTTTATTCTATTTTTCTCCATCTCAAAATCATAATCAGTAACAATAATGTTTTCATTTTTACATATTGTATCTAAAATATAAAATAATTTTACATCTCTTTTTGCTTTATTTCTTATTTTTTCCTTTTCAAACTCAATATTATTTTCAAATCGTTTTTTATTTTTTTCAATTAAGCATTTTTCTTGATTATTAACCAATGATTCCGGAACATCAAACTCATTGTTTTCAAGCAGATATTCAATAATTTGATTTTCAATATCATTGTTTTTATTGATTTCATTTTCGGATTCAATAGATTTTCTAACATTTTCCATCAAATCTTCAAGATTTTTAACTCCCAAATCTTTAGCAAAATCATCATTTAATTCAGGAAGTTCTACTTCTTTTATTTCAATCACTTTTATATTAAATGTTATAGTTTTATCTGATAAAACTTTATTTTTACAATCAACTTTATATTCAATTTTTATTTTTTTTTCATCTCCAATTTCCAATCCTTTCAATGCTATCTTAAATTCATTACGCGTTTGTCCAGATTTCAAATCAATCATGTAATTTTTAACAGTGGCTTCCTTAACAATTTCTCCATCAGAATTGTATGCAACACAATCAACAAAAACCAAACTATTTTCATTAATTTTGATTGATTTTGATGGAATAAGTATTGCATTTTTTTTCCTTAAAAAATTAATACGTTCATTCAAATTTTTATCGGTAATTTCAAAAGATTTATTTTTTATTTGAATATTTTTGTAGTTAATTAGATTTATTTTTGGGTGACACTCAAATGTTACTGTATACTCTAATTTTTTTTTGAAGTCATAATTGAATTTATCAATTTTTGGCTCACAAACTATATCGAATTTTTCATTTTTAACAATATCAAAAATAGTCTTTCTTATAATTTTTTTTATTGCCTCATTTTTACTTTCATTAATAAATTTTTCTTTTGCAATATTATCTGGAATTTTACCTTGTCTAAATCCATTGATTTTTACTTGTTGCTGCATTTTAACGAAAATAAAATTAATTTCATTCTCAATAATATTGCTAGGAACCTCAACAAATATATTTATAAAACACATTTTTTTATCAATAAAACTATATTTAAAATCAATTTTATTCATCTTCATATCTCCCCAAGGATTAATATTAATTCACACTGCGGACGAAGGGACTCGAACCCCCACACTTTTAACAGTATATGGTCCTAAGCCATACGCGTATACCAATTTCGCCACGTCCGCTTCAGACAAAATAAAAAATACAAAATTTTGCGCTGCATAGGAATTGAACCTATAACCTAACGATTAAGAGTCGTTTGCTCTACCATATTGAGCTAGCAGCGCACAAAAATTATACACTTGTCTTATTTATTAATCGAAAATAATATATGAAAAATCAACAAATTCAATAAATATATTTTTTACGCAATTTACAATAGAAACCCTATTTGACTTTAACGCATAATTGTCAGTCATTATAACAACTTCTTTAAAAAAAACATCAATTAATTCTTTCATACCTAATATTTCATTAAAAATTTCATCGTATTTATCTCTTAGTGTACAATTTGCAATTTTAATTTTTGTTTTCTGTATAACAAGATAAATAGTCTTTTCAATATTTAAAATCAACAAATTTTCATCTATTATTTTTGAAATATTAACACCTTGTTCTTTTGCTTGATGTATAATATTAGTCATTCTCTTAAATATTATTACAATCGATGATAAGCCAGGATTCATTCTAGCATTTCGTAATGCTTCAAGTTTTAATTTTAATATACGAATGCTATTATTTGATTTGTTCATCGATGTATTTATAACAGCTTTTATATCACATATCTGATAACCATATGACACAAAAACGCTCTCCATTCTTTTATATAAAAATTTTATAAGATTATCATACGATTTTTTTAATGTTACACAATTTACTGTATCATTTAACAAAAAATCAAAAATCTTTTTAACAATATATTCTAAATTACAATTTGGCAATCTTTCTATAATCATTCTCATAAATCCTATTCCATATCTTCTTAATCCATGTTGATCTTCAGATCCTGAGTAGCTAATACCAATTAAAAAACTAATCACCAATGTATCTATTTTATCAGATATTGACACTAAAAAAGCAACATTATTTATTGGAAGTTTACTAGATGCAGTCAATGGCCAATAATGTTGCTCTATTGAGTCGGCAACATCATTGCTTTCACCTAATTTGAGAGCATAAATTTTACCAATTACACCTTGAAGATGAGGGTACTCAAATACCATCTCAGTAACCAAATCAGTTTTTGAAAGCATAATTGCTCTTTCAAGAATATTATTATCAATCATCATATTAAATTCTTTATTTAAAAAAAATGCTACACGTTTTATACGTATAATTTTATCATAAATAGTTCCAGCATCATTGTACAAAACAATATTTTTTAATTTTTCAATATTATATTCAAGTCCGTTTTTTAAATCTTTATTATAAAAAAATTCAGCATCAGAAAGTCTTGCTGTAACAACTTTTTCATACCCATTTTTTATATCTTTTTTATATTTCGAAATACCATTTTTAATACATACAAAATAATTAGAAAGATTATTTTTTTTATCAAATACTAAAAAACATTTTTGTATTTTTTTTATGCAAGTATTTAATACTTCAAATGGTAAATTTAAATAGCTTTTAT
>JAIRSP010000068.1 GCA_031255375.1 Endomicrobium sp. | reverse complement strand
TTTATCTCATTTTTACTATATTTATTTTTAAATGCTTTTTTTGCTAAAAAAAGTATTTTGTCTGGAGTTTGTCCAAATCGCAGTGTATAATATAAAAAAAAATCATGAAGTTCAAATGGGCCTATTATATTTTCTGTTTTTTGCGAAATTTCACTACTGTTTAGCGGAAGAAGTTCAGGGCTAATTGCTGTATTAAGAACTGAAAGTAAGGCTTTTTTATATTTTTTAATTCTTTTAGACTCGTATGATATTATATATTTTACCAATGTTTTTGGTATTGAAGAATTTACTGAATACATTGACATATGATCACCATTATATGTACACCAGCCTAGCGCAATTTCAGATAAATCGCTTGTGCCAACAACAAGACCATTTTTTGCATTGGCTATATCCATTAATATTTGCATACGTTCACGAGCTTGTGCATTTTCATATGTAACATCATTGTTATTAGTATGATTTATATTATTTAGATGATTTATTAGCATTTTGTTTATTGAAATTCTTTTTATTTTTATTCCAAATGCATTTGCAAGATTTGACACATTTTTCATTGTTTGCACGCTTGTTCCTGGGCCTGGCATTGTTACTGCTATTATGTTTTTTTTGTCTCTATTTAAAATTTTATAACTTCTTAATATAACCAATAATGAAAGACATGAGTCAAGGCCACCAGAAACACCAATTACTGCGTCTAGCCCTGTGAGTTTTAACCTATCGGCAAGTGCCATTGATTGTATTTGAAGTATAAGTTCAGCTCTTGAAGAAATTAATTTTAAATCTTCTGGAACAAATGGTAGTGGAGTAATATTACGAACAAGATTTATAGCTGTATTGTTAAAATCAAATTTTATGATATTATAATTTATATCTGTTTTTGTTCTAAAAACATTAATTTTACGACGATCAAAAGCAAGTCTACAAATATCTATTTCACATATTGTAATTCCACTTTTAAAAAGCTTACTTTCAGCAAGTATATTTCCACTTTCAGCTATTATACGATGTCCAGAAAAAATTGTATCGCTAACTGATTCGCCGATACCGGCAGATGCATAAATGTACCCAGACAATAAACGTCCGCTTTGTGACTTTATAAGAGTTTTTCTGTATTCATTTTTTCCTATAATTTCATTTGATGCTGAAAGATTTACTATAATAGATGCACCAGCCTTAACATGGTTATTAGATGGTGGCGATATTGCAAACATATCTTCACATATTTCAGCAGAAATTTTAATATTATCATTGTTTTTGGCTACAAAAATTATTTTTGTTCCAAATGGCACATTTTGTTCACATAAATTTATATAACCAGAAATATACTTTCCAGTAGAAAAATACCGAGATTCATAAAATTCAGAATATAATGGTACCTCGGTTTTTGGTATAATTCCTAAAATTTTTCCATTTTGAATTGCAATTGCACAGGAATAAAGTTTATTTTCATATAAAATTGGAGATCCTATAAAAATAAGAGATTTTTTATTAATAGTTGCTATTAATATTTTTCTGATAGCATTTTTTGTAGACTCTATCATAACATCTGATAAAAATAATTCTCCACACGTGTATCCTGTTATACATAGTTCTGGAAAAACTATCAATTCAACACCGTATGAATTTGCTTTTGTTATTAATTTTATAATTTCAACAGAATTTGCGAATGGATTTGCTAATTTTATTTCTGGTGTTACAGCTGCCGTTTTGATAAATCCGTATTTCATTATTTTTCTCTTATATTAAATTTGATGGCATAATTTCTATGCTTACAAAAATTTTTGAAGATTTTTTAAAATTATTTAAAAATTTGTTTAATTTTAATATGTTATCTTTACTACCTTTAACTATTATATATTTTCTATATGTATAATTAAGCTTTTCGACATATGCGGATACTGGTCCCAATAATTTTAATTTCAATTCATGTTTTTCGATTAAATCTTTGAGAAAAACAAAAAGTCTATCAGAATTTTCATTATTTTTTTTTTTGTTTTTACCTTTTATTAAAATTTTTGCAATATCACAAAATGGTGGATAAAACATTTTTTTTCTTTGCTCTATTTCAATTTTATAAAAAGATTTAAAATCATGTTTTTTTGAACATTCTATTGCATAATGTTTTGAATGGTTCGTTTGCACTATAACATTGCCATTGGTATTGCCTCTTCCCGTACGACCTGCAACTTGTGTTATTAATTGAAATGTTTTCTCAGCTGATTTGAAGTCAGGTATATATAAAGACGTATCTGCATCTACAATACAGACTAGGCTTACTTTTTTAAAATCAAATCCCTTTGCTATCATTTGCGTACCAATTAATATATCATACTCTTCATTTTTTATTCCATTATACACTTTTTCATAGTTTTTTCCAGAGTGCATCGCATCGCTATCAAGCCTTAATATTCTTGCTTGTAAAAAAAGCTTTTTTAATTCATGTTCAATTTTTTGTGTTCCGTGACCGAAAACAGTTATATCCTTACATCCGCATGATTGACATGACATTAATGACGTATATTTAATATTACCACAATAATGACATTTTAATAAATCTGGATTTTTGTGAAAAACCATTGAGATTGAACATTTTTTACATTGATAAACATTATGACATTTTTTACATATAATTGTTTGCGAATACCCTCTTCGATTTAAAAAAACTATTATCTGTTCTTTTTTATACAACGTATCAGACATTGCCTTTATCGTTTCTGGTAAAAATTGGCTTGATCTAAAAAATCTATTTTCTAATGTCAAAATCTTTACTTCAGGTAATTGTTTATTATATATTCGATTATTTAACTCTATCAAATTTGTTTTTCTTTCAATTGCATCCTTATAGCTTTCAAGAGATGGGGTTGCTGATCCTAGGACTATAACTGTATTTTGATATTTACATCTCCATTTTGCGATATCTCTTGCATCATACGATGGTTTTTGCTCTTGTTTATATGTACATTCATGTTCCTCGTCAATAATTATAAGCCCTAAATTTTTAAATGGAGCAAATACTGCAGATCTTGCACCTATCATTATTCTTATACAACCATTTATTGCTTTTAAAAACAAATCATATTTTTCATTATTACTTATTCCACTATGCCATACTCCAATCTCTTCATTGAATCTTGTTTTTATAATATTTATAAATTGTACAGTTAAAGAAATATCTGGAATAAGAACTATGGTACTTTTTTTTTGTTTTAAAGCGTGTTTTATAATATTTATATATATTTCTGTTTTTCCAGATCCGGTTACACCATGAATGAGAAATGATTCATAAATATTTTTGTCTATACATTTATTTATTAGATTTATTGCATTATTTTGTTTTATGTTTAAGTTATATTTTTCTTTTTCTTTTTCTTTTTCTTTTTCATTTTCTTTTTCTTTTTCTTTTTTCTTTTTATTGAATTTCATTGAAGCTGGTATTATTGATGAGAGCGCTTCGCCTATTGAACAGAAATAATTTTCTGAAATGTATTTTGCAAGTTCGACTGCTTCTTCTGTTATAAGATTAATTTCATCTATAACTTCAATAATTTGTTTTAATTTTATAGAACTATTAATATTGATATCTATATACGAAATAGCATAAGCAATTAGATTTTTTTTACCAAATTGAACTTTAACTCTTTTTTTTACTATATTTTTTATGTTTACATTATTCAACGGTAAATAATAAAATATTTTGTTTAATGGTATTGGAACTACCACTTCTAATACTATCATAGTCTACCAATTTTTAAATAATGCATCACTTTTTTCATGTCTTCCCATACTAATTTTTTTAAGATATTGTTTCTTAGAACAGCCGCTGGATGAAAAGTTGGAATTAGTTTTATTCCATTGTATTCTTTATTTTTTTTTCTTATTTTATTAATAGGACTTTCATCATTTGTAAGAGCCTTAATTGATGAACCGCCTAATGAAACAATAATCTTCGGATTAATAACTGCAATTTGCATATCTAGATATGGTAGACATGCTTTCATTTCTACATTTGTTGGAGG
>JAIRSP010000018.1 GCA_031255375.1 Endomicrobium sp. | reverse complement strand
ACCACGCTGAAGTACGACCGCATCGCCGCCAGGGCGTCCTCTTTGAGCGCCACGTGCGTATCGACTTCGCGGTTGTCGTAAAAACCGAAAGCGCCCACCACCCAGCGGTAGTTTCCCCGCGAGTCGGACTTCACGGTCACTTCCTGGCTCACGGAATATTGCTTTTGTTTCTGGTTGATGGAAAATACCTGTTTGGGGGTGTAATCCTGGTCCATCTTCATATCATCGTTCAGATACTGGAAGCCGGTGGTGGAATGAACCGTGTAGCCTTTGCCCGTATAATCGAGCGAAAGCCCGTTGGTAAACAGGCGGCGGTCGTACGACGACGGCTCGTTGAAACTGACCGCCGCGGCATCTTTGAGCATATAGGGGAATGCGCCGCCGGCAACATAGTCGTAGTTGCCGAAGAACAGCGCTTTGAGCGAGGGGGCGGCCTGCCACTCCAGTTTCACCCTTCCGCCGGCATTTTCGGAAGCGTCGGTTTTCCTGCCGGTATGGCTGTTCGTAAAATAGCCGTCGTCGCGCTTATAATAGCCCGCCACGGAGAGGCCGAAGCGGTCGGAGAGCCGTCTGTAGTCCGACCCTTTCGCCGCAAACTGTCCGTAGTTGCCGCCTTCGAGCGTCAGTCTGCTGCCCTGAAAAGAGAGGGGGGAGAGGGTGTAGATATTCACGATGCCGCCGACGGCGTTCCGTCCGTAGAGCGTGCCCTGCGCCCCGCGAAGCACCTCGAGCCGCTGGATGTCCTGAAATTCGAAGTCGAACGCCGACGGGTTGAAGCACGGCACATTGTCCACATAGAGGCTCACCGTCTGCGCTCCGAGGCGTGTGCCGACGCCGCGGATATAGACCGGCGTGGAGACTTTCGCCCCGTAGGAGGGGATAAAAAAGTTGGGGATAAATGCGCTCAGCCGGGGCAGCGACTCGATGCGGGCGTCCTGCAACTGACGGGGCGACAGCACCGATACTGCCGCCGGAAGGGTTTTCAGGTCGTTGGTTTCTTTCACCGAACTGCTTACCACCACCTCGTTCAGGTAATACACTTTTAGCGTATCATCCGGATTGACTTCCCTTGCAGGAGCGTTATTGCCTGCAAATACAAGCAGTGTACTGCAAATAACAATTATCGTTAAAAATAGCTTCTTCATTATTGATTGCCTTAATAGATTATTTTCGTTCGGGTGCAAAGGAACAGGAAAATAACGTACCCGTCAATCACCACAATTAGTGATTTTTCATCTAAAAATCACCAATGAAGAAAATATATTAACGCACCGGTGCAACTAACGAAGAAACGGAGAAACTTCGTTAATTATGAACTTTGGCAATTATGAATTATTATTTGCAGGAAAGGATGATAATTAATGCGAATCAGCAGTTGAAACTGTTCGTAGGTTTATTTAGTTAAAGTAGTTGAAATCAATGAAAAAAACGAGTCAAATAGTTGCTCGTTTCACGGAAAATCATTAACTTGTAAGAATAGTACTACATCTTACTTTATAATGGGCAAAATTGCCGCTGCTTTCATTTATCTGATTTTTCAACTACTGATTCGCATAATTAGTGAAAATTCTATCCAGATGCACGAAAATTTCTTTCTAGGAGAAAATATTTTTCCATCTAGATGCGCAGAAATTTCTTTCTAAGAGAAAATTTTTTTCTATCTAGATAGAAATTTTTTTTCGTCGTTATGGAAATTCCGGCGGATATCTACTGAAATTTTTCCGGGCAGGAACATCCTTTCCCGAAAAATTCAAACAGCTTCTTATCAAGGTATAATTAAAGTAATTGGTCATCGGTTTTGTAGAAACTGCTCAAATTTTTCAGGGAAAGGAATTTCAGGCGCAAACGACTTCGTGGAAAAATATCCAAACAAATTTTTAGACGTTGTCGAATGTAGTTTCCTCACAGTCCAACGGTTTCATCCCCTCCCTTATCCGGCGAAACTCCTGTTGAGCCTGTTCCATACTCCGAATTACACCCTCTATAGCCTGTATGTCCTCGTCGGGAATACTGACGATATGCGCTTCGTCCGGCCACGCGTCCCGGCCGCTGTCCTTATCATTCGCGTCCATACTACAGTACGATTTTCAATCAAAACCCGAAATGTGTACCCCGCAGCAATATGGCCGCAAGCACAAACGAAAGGACTGCCGACACAACTACCGTCATTATCAGGCTGACGACGAAATACGACATCTGTTTGTCGGCCGGAGCTTTCATCATCGGCTGCATGCCGTTGTAGAGCAGGTTCAGTCCGTACAGCCCCGCAAGCGAAGCCAATACCGAAAGGGAAGGCAGGAGGTAGAACACGCCCGCCACAAACATCGGCGTATAGGCGTATGCCACAAGCGAAAAAGCGCGGTCGAAATCGTTCTTCGCCCCAAAATTGCCGGAAAGCATATTGATGACAAACGCCGTGAGATACGTTCCTCCCAGCATGGCGATGTACTGCACAACTGCCTGGCGGATTCCCCACGAAACCGAATGTACATGCACGCCCAACGCCGAATAGCCAATCAGTCCGTAACCGACAAAGGCAGCCGCGGCGGGTATCAATGCCAACGGTACGACATACGTTGTAAACACTCTTGCATGAGGTTCATTTGCCGCCTCAATGGTCTGCCACTCCTTTTTCGGGCTGACCAGAATACTTTTTATCCTGTTAATAATTTCCATTTTCTATTTTGTTAAAGTAAATGATATGTTTTATTTTCGTATTTGCACAAAAAAAAGTGTGTAAGCCTTTGAATAATTGGTTTACACGCTTTGTCCCACACCGATAGCACCGGTCTCCTCAATCCATTTGCAAGGCGTCATAGTAAAAAGGTTTGCTCCTGCCTCGTGCAAAAAGGTGTCGAATTCGACACCTTTAAATGTTGGGTTGTGCAACATTCCCTGTAAACCAATACGTCAGAGAACTCAATTTAGTTGATTTCCTGTTCGATTAAAATTGAACTTGCGCCCCGAATTTTCACATCCGAATATCTTGCGGATTAAAAATAAGGTTGTATTTTTGTCCCGTCAGTACCCGTAAAGTCTCTTAATGAATGTTCAAATCGGCGGGGCATTTTATTTTTTTCCGTTATGAAAATCTGTTATACTGAAATCTGCCTATCGCCGAAATGCGGGCTGAAAGCCCGATATATCCCAGCCCAATGGCAACGCCTTGGGTTAAAGATACATCACATACAAATTTGAGGGCTGAAAGCCCGACATAATACAACAACACCATGGCGCAATCATTATCAAAACTGTACGTTCATATTATTTTTCACGTGAAAACCGGAAACGTTTTAATTCGTCCGGAAGACGAAAACGAATTGTACGCCTACATTGGCGGTATTATTAAAAATAATGCCTCATTTCCTGTTAGAATCAACGGAACGGAAAATCATATTCATATCCTGTCTACCATGTCGAAAAACATATCGCTGGCAAGTTTCGTGGAAGAAATCAAGAAAAACAGCAGTCGCTGGATTAAGACAAAAAACGCTTGTTACAAACATTTTGCATGGCAAGGCGGATATGCCGGATATTCAGTCAGTCAAACAAAAGTCGCCGTAGTGGAAAAGTATATCGACCGGCAAAAACAGCACCATCAATCCGTTTCGTTTGAGGATGAATATTTGCAATTTTTGCGGGAATACGCCGTTGATTACGATGAAAATTATTTGTGGACATAATTATGCTGCCCTTTCAGGGCGCATACCGGGCTATCCTATTCAAAACCCAAGGCGTTGCCGTTGGGCTGGATTATAAAAGGCTTTCAGCCTTTCCCGCCAACCGTCACAACAAACCTCTCGATAAATAAGCGTGTAAACCAATATGTCAAAGAACTTAATTCAGTTGAGAATTGAAAATTAACTCTCAACCGCTTTTTACCTAATCGTTATATTTTTATTATTTAAAAGTTTTTTTCTTATCACGGCTTCGTCTATACTACTTTTCCATTCTACGTAATTAGTATTATTGCTACAATAATTACATTTTACACCCTTTAAATAATTTGGAGTGATGCTTTCAAAGTTCCATACATATTTTGGATTTTCGGTATGTCCACCACAACTTGAATGAAAAACTGTTTGAGCAAGATTTTTGTTATATGTCAAAACTTCAGCTTGCGTTTCTAAAATTGCATTATTACATGTATTTGCTTCATTTTTTATTCCATTATAAATCTGGCAATGAGTTGTTGAGCATACATCAAAACCTTGACTGTTATCTTTGTTACAATTGTTGTCATGTTTATTTAGATTTTTTATAGCATATGTTCTACTTACAACAGCTTGTGTTTTTAATGCTTCTGTGTTCCATTTATGCCCTATTTCATTTGGTAAAACTCCTTTCAAATAATCTTCAATATGTAAAACATTAATAACATTCATCTTATCTTTTGATTTTTTCACTATTAAATATCCTCTATAAGGTTTATAGTTAACTGATATTACTCCATTTAACGATTCTATTTTTATTGGTGGTGTTAAAATATGTTTTTCAAAATAAATTTCATTTTTAAAACACGAAATTTCGATATAATTTTTTGTAGATTCTATTTTTTTATTTGATGCATCCAGTATAGAAAGACCATTTGGGCAGCTTACTGAAAATGTTGGTGTATTTTCCAGTACGCCTACCCTGATAACAATATCATTGTTTGAACTTAATTCGTTACATAATGCACATAAATTACTGTTTATTAACAGTGTTATCAGTATTATAAAAAAATTTAATAATGATTTATATAACTTCGTAATTTTTAACATATAGGTATATTGTATCATATTATTGTTATAACTTGATAAAATAAATGTCTTTTACAGTGATATTTTTTTTGTTATATATTTATAATTTTTATAAACGGAAAAATTTATGAATACTTTATTATTATTTTTTTTAAATTCAGCATTTGATATGTTTAAAATGTTTGTGCCCAGCTTTTGTAACAATTCTGCCCCTACTGGTTTTCTCAATAAATCCTGATTTAATCAAATATGGTTCATAAATGTCTGTTATAGTATCCTGTTCTTCTGATATGGCATTTGCTATTGTATCAATGCCAACCGGTCCACCATTAAATTTTTCAATTATAGTTGTGAGTATCAATCTATCAACTTTGTCTAAACCCGCATTATCAATTTCTAATGAATTTAGAGCTTCATTAACTATTGTATAATTAATTTTATCATTTTTTAATTCTGCAAAATCTCTTACCCTTTTTAATAATCTGTTTGCGATCCTAGGTGTACCTCTTGAGCATTTTGCAATTTGTTTACTTGCCTCTTTGTCAATTGCGATATTCATTATTGATGATGACCTGTTAATTATTTGCATTAATTCTTCTATATCATAAAATGTTAAATGTTCTATTATTCCAAATCTATCTCTCAATGGGTTTGACAATAGTCCAGCCCTTGTTGTTGCTCCTATTAACGTGAAATGTGGAATAGGTAGTTTAACTGTTTTTGCCGATGGACCTTGACCTAATATAATATCAAGTTTGAACTCCTCCATTACTGGATATAAAGATTCTTCTACAAGATGATTTATTCTATGAATTTCGTCTATAAAAAATATATCGCCATCAGAAAGATTTGTTAATATTGCTGCTAAGTCGCCTATTTTTTCCAGAACAGGTCCAGACGTCATTTTTAAATTACAACCTATTTCTTTTGCAATTATATGAGAAATAGTTGTTTTTCCTAGTCCTGGTGGAGCATAAAATAGACAATGGTCTAAAACCTCATTTCTTTTTTTAGAAGCCTCTATAAAAACTTTAAGATTATTTTTAAGTTTTTTTTGTCCTATAAAATCATTAAGTGTTTTTGGTCTTAATGAATTTTCTATATTATTTTCTTCTATATATTTCGATGGTTCAATAATTCTTTCAATTTCGTTCATTTTTACCTGTTTTGATGTATATTTTTACAAATTATACAAATGTTGCAACGATTTTTTTATTAAATCCTCTAGTGTTACAGCGATGTTGTCATTATACTGTTCGTACACAGTATTCACTGCCAATTTTGCTTGTTCTTTTTTGTATCCTAAAGCCATCAGGCTTGCTATTGTTTCTGAAACTATTTTATTTTCCTTGTTTTTATCATCTGAGACATTTATTGTAGATATTTTGTTTTTTAGAGCAGCAATTAGCTTATCAGATGTTTTCTTTGTGAATCCAAATGTTCTTAATATTGTGAAATTTTTAAAAAGTATTGCAATTTTAAAATCTTTAAATGATACGGAAATTTTATTCATATATTCAAATGCTTTTTTTGCTCCAATTCCTGGCACTTCTTCTTTTATAAGTAAATACATGTCTCTTTCCTCTTTTGTTATAAAACCATACAAATTAATTGTGCCACCATATATTCCGTTTGTGCTTTCAACAATATATATTTTTACAAAATTATCAATTGATGGAAATTTAGCAATACTAGAAAGTGGAACAAATATTTTATAACCTATTCCGTTTACATCAATAATTACAGTTTCATTTAATTTAGAATTAAATGTTCCATATAAGTAATCTATCATTTTTTTACTTTCTCCAAAAAATGTAAGTTAACAAATAGTTGATTAAGTATATTGCTTTGTAATGTTAGCATGGCACATTGCTATCGCTAAAGCGTCAGCGGCATCTACAGGTTTTGGGATGTTTTTTAATTTCAAAAGAGTTTTTAACATATGTTGAATTTGATATTTACTTGCTGAGCCGTATCCAGTGGTTGCCATTTTAATTATTTTTGGGTTATATTCAAAAAGTGGTATTCTGTTTAGCGATACAGTTAAAATAATAGCACCCCTTGCTTGACATAAAAACGTAATATTTTTTGATCCATTAAAAAAAAACAATTCTTCTATTGCAATGGAATTTGGCTTATATTTACTTATAATAATTTGAAGTCTTGCGTTAATATTTTCAAGTCTTTTTATTAAAGTTTCGGAACGAGATGTTTTTATACAGCCATATTCAATAAGATTAATATTATCTCTAGAAAATGCTTTTATAACACCCCAACCTGTAACAAACAAGCCTGGATCAATTCCGAGTATTATCATTTTGTGTAATTAGAAGCATATAAAAACTATTACATTATTATAATTTAATAATTTAATCATATTTTTTTTATATGTCATTATTGGAAATATTTGAATTTGAATAAATATTCTTAACATCAATATGCCCTTCTAATTCGTATATTAAATTTAACATATTTATTGCATCGTTACCAGAGATAGTAACATAAGTCTGTGGAATCATTACAATTTTTGATGAAGAAATTTGAATTTTTTTTTCTTTTAGTTTATTTTTTACATTTTCAAAAATCGATGTAGAAGTAATTATTTCATATATATTATCGTTTTTTTTATTTTTAAAATCTTCTGCTCCAGATTCTATTATTGTATTTATCATGAATTCTTCATTTTTTACTAGAGATTTATCAATAATTATACATCCTTTTTTACTAAACATCCAACTCACACACCCAACTTCAACAATACTACCGCTATGTTTTGCGAAAATCTTTTTTATCTCAGATGCAGATCTATTTTTATTGTTTGTTGTTACTTCAACAATCAGCGCCACTCCAGCTGGCCCATATCCTTCATAAATTATTTCATCATAAATAGAATCTAAAAATTTTCCACTGCCTCTTTGTATTGCTTTTTTAATATTATCAGATGGCATATTGGCTTCTCTAGCATCTTCTATTGCATTTTTTAATCGTGGATTGTTTTCAATTTTTTCTCCGCCGTTTCTTGTTGCAATAATAATTTCTCTAATAATTTTTGTGAATATTTTTCCTTTCCTTGCATCTGTAACAGCTTTCTTATGCTTAATACTAGACCACTTGTTGTGACCTGACATATATATATACTCCGTAATTAATTTTTGTTACGAATCATGACTAAATAATGTTAAAATAAAACTATATTTTTTTGTTTCTTAATCTAACATCAGACTTTAATCCTGTTGAATTTTTTTTTAATTGAAATTCTATTTCAGTTGATATAAATGATGATTTTTTTCTTTTTTCTTTTAGTTTATTTGCAAGTTCTATTGCTTTTTTAATTTTTTCTATTTTTTCCATTTTTGATTGAATTATAAATTCTGAAATTACATTGATATTATTATTGCTCACTTCTAAAAAGCCGCTACTAATAATTATTCTTTTTATATCCTTCATTACAGTATTGATTATTATTTCTCCACTACTTAATTTTGCTATAATATTTGTATGTTTTGGCAATATAGTTATCATACCATTTACCGTTGGAAAAGAAGCTGATATGATATCTTCTTTAAGTACTATTCCATTTGACGACAAAATTTCTATTTTAAATTTATTCATACGTATGTTTATTGAACTTATATTTCGTGATTATTTTTTTTACATTTATTTAAAAATAGATCAAAAGTATTATTTTTTTTTTACTTCATTTATTGCGCCAATCATATAAAATGATTGTTCTGGCGTATTATCGTATTCACCATCTATAATTTTTTTAAATCCACTTATTGTATCGTCAATTTTGACATATTTCCCTTTTAGCCCTGTAAAAGCTTCTGTTACAAACATTGGTTGAGTTAAAAATTTTTGTATTTTTCTTGCTCTTGAGACGATGATTTTATCTTCATCGGAAAGTTCATCTATTCCAAGTATTGCAATTATATCTTGTAAATTTTTATATTTTTGTAGAATTTTTTTAACAGACATTGCAGTATTATAATGATCTTCGCTAACAATATTCGGATCCAAAAGTCTTGATGTAGAATTTAACGAATTAACAGCTGGGTATAAGCCTTGTTCCATAATTGTTCTATCAAGTGATACCATCGCATCTAGATGTGCAAATATCGCAACAGGTGCAGGATCGGTATAGTCATCTGCAGGAACGTAAACAGCTTGAACAGAAGTGATTGATCCTTTATGTGTTGATGCTATTCTTTCTTGTAAATCACCAATATCTTTTGCAAGAGTTGGCTGATACCCTACAGCGGATGGCATTCTTCCAAGGAGAGATGATACTTCACTTCCAGCTTGAGCAAACCTGAAGATATTATCGATAAATAATAAAACATCTTCACATTTTACATCGCGAAAATATTCTGACATTGTTAATGCCGTAAACGCTACTCTCATTCTATTTCCTGGCGGTTCATTCATTTGTCCAAATACTAGAACAGTTTTATCTATAACTTTTGATTCTATCATTTCAGTCCATAAATCAGTTCCTTCCCTTGTTCTTTCTCCAATTCCAGCAAAAACTGAATGTCCGTTATGAACGGCGGCAATATTTCTTATAAGTTCTTTAACTATAACAGTTTTTCCAACTCCAGCACCACCAAAAATTCCTATTTTACCACCTTTTGTGAACGGGGAAATTAAATCTATTACTTTTATCCCTGTTTCTAACATTTCGGGCGTTGTTTTTTGCTCTATAAAAGTTGGTGCTGATCTGTATATTGGATGCTGTTCAATTTTATCATCGATTTTTCCTAATGCATCAATTGGCTTTCCGAGTACATTAAACATTCTTCCAAGTGTTTTTTCTCCAACTGGGACCTTAATTGGAGCAAATGTTCTAAAGGCTTTCATACCTCTTTTCATTCCATTTGTTGATCCAATCGCTATTGTTCTTATTTCAGAGTTACCAATACTAAACATTGTTTCTAACACTAAATTATCTCTGTTTGGCATTTTAATAATCAATGCTTCATGAACTTCAGGTGTTGAATTGAAAAATTTTAAATCTACAACTGTTCCATGAATTCTTATAACAAATCCTTCCATACTGTTATTTTTTTTGACTTTCATTTATTTAAATTCCATGTTTAAAATTTGCAATATCCAATATTTCGTTTGTAATTTTTTCTTGTCTGTATTTATTATATATATTAGTTAAGTAAGTGGAAATTTCATTTGCATTATCTTTTGCATTTTTCATAGCTATTATCCTTGCCGCTTGCTCAGAAGCATAAGAATTTATTAGCGAATTAAAAAAAATAGACTCAAGATAGCAGGAGATTAAATCCTCGAAAATAAGTTTAATAGATGGTTCAAAAATATAATTAATTCTATCTTCTTTTTTTAAAATTTCACAATTTTTTATTGGAAAAACCTCGTTAACATAAGGCTCTTGAATAAGTATATTTTTAAATTTTGTATATATTATACTTATCTTTGTTATTTTGTTTGATAGATAAATTTTTTTTGCTATATCTATTATTGGATATATGTTATCATATTTTGGAACACAGCTCCCAATGTTAAACGAAGCTATCACATTGTAATTACGCATTATTGTATTACTTGCAATTTTTTTACCTATTGTAACTATATAGTCATTATAATTTGTATATGAAATTATTTTTTTCAGTATGTTTGCAATTAAATTACCGCATAAACCTTTATCTGCCGAAATAATATAAACAAGTTTTTTGTTGCATTTTTCTTTAATAGTTTTTTTATTTGTTTTAAGTATTTTTTTTTCTAAAACAGTTCTGTATGTAATATATTCTATTTTTTTTAAATATGGATTATGTGCTTCTACCAATTCTTGAGCTTTATGTATTTTTGACATAGCTATCATTTCCATAACATTTGCTATTTTAGATACATTATTTGAAATTTTTATTCTTCTCTTTAATTGTTGTAAATTTTGTCCCATAATATTTTAATAATGACTATTAATTGTTTGTAAAATCAATGTTTTATTCAATTAATTTTTTCCATTCTTTTATTTTTTTTTCAAGATCATATTTTAAATCATCGTTTATTTTTGTTTCTTCATGTAGTTTTTTAATAATATCAGGATATGTTTTCTTTATGAATTCTATCATTTGATTCTCAAATGATAGAATTTTATCAACATCAATATCATCAAATAGTCCTGATGTTACTGAAAAAATTGATAGTATTTCTGAAATTTCATCATATAGTTTGTACTGTTGTTGTTTTAAAATTTCATTAATTCTTTTTCCTCTTTCAAGTCTTTTTAATGTTTCTTCATCTAAATCATTTTCAAATTGTGTAAATGCTTGTAATTCTCTAAATTGCGATAATTCAAGCCTTAATAAACCTGACAATTGTTTCATTATTTTCGTTTGCGCATTTCCTCCAACGCGAGAGACAGATAATCCAACGTTGATTGCTGGCCGAACTCCTGAATTGAACAGATCATGCTCAAGATATATTTGCCCATCGGTAATTGAAATGATATTTGTAGGAATATATGCCGACAAATCATTGTTTTGGGTTTCAACAATAGGTATTGCAGTTATTGTTCCTCCACCTTTGTTATCAGACATTTTTGCAGCTCTCTCTAAAAGTCTTGAATGTAAATAAAATATATCACCTGGATATGCTTCACGGCCAGATGGTCTTTTAATTGAAAGTGAAATTTGCCTATATGACCATGCATGTTTTGTTAAATCATCATAAACTATCAAGACATCATTGCCTTTATCCATAAAATATTCACCGATAGCACTAGCAGTAAACGGTACTATATATTGCATTGAAACTTGATCAGATGCTGTTGCAGCAACTATAACAGTATAATTCATTGCATTTTCATTTTTTAATTTTGCTGAAATTGATGCTAGATTAGATTTTTTTTGCCCAATAGAGCAATATATACATATTATTTTTTTTAAGTTTATATCTAGATTTTTTTGATTTATTATTGTATCTATTGCTATTGCTGTTTTTCCTGTACCTCTATCGCCAATTATTAATTCTCTTTGTCCTCTTCCTATTGGAATCATAGTATCTATAGCCTTTATACCTGTCTTTAAAGGTGTATTTACTATACCTCTATCGATAATACTTGGAGCATTTTTTTCTAATTCGTAATAAATATTATTTTTATGTGTTAATTCTTTTCCGTCAATTGGTTGTGCTAAAGCATCTACAACTCTACCAATTACTTCAGTAGAAACACGAACACTTAAAACTTTTCCTGTATATCTTGCTTTCATTCCATGTATAATGTGATTTGAATTTTTGAGCAAAACTACTGAGACATTATCGTCATTAATATCTATAATAAATCCAAATGATCCATCTTCAAATTCAATTTCCTCATA
>JAIRSP010000057.1 GCA_031255375.1 Endomicrobium sp. | reverse complement strand
AAGACATAATGCTATTTCACCGCAGTTTGGAAATAAATGGCAATCAATACACTCACGCCATATCTTATGTGGTAGATCCTCTTTTTTGATTTTTTTATATCCAAGTTTAATGAAAAATTTTGGATTAAAACTTAATACAAAAACTTTATTTATTCCTAAACTTTTTGCGTTTTTTTGAAGATTGTTTACTATTTTTCTACCAAACCCTTGTCTTTGATATTTATCAAGCACTGCCAGACTTTTTATTTCTGCTAAATCTTCCCATGAAACATGGAGTGCTCCACAGGCAATTACTTTTTTATTATCTTCAATAACGACAAATTCTTGAATATCTTCGTATAATATATTTAAAGATTTGTGTAGCATTTTTTTATTGTTTGCATAATGTTCTATAATTTCGTGTATTTTTTTTGTATCCGTAACCTTTGCAGGTCTTATTATTGTCATAAAAACCTCTTTATTGATATTAATTTATGCACATTGAATAATTATACAAAATTGTACCCAACATAAATTGCTTTTTTATTGACTTCAATAAGCTTTTTTTTTGATTTGAAAATTTTTTCGCATGCTTTCAATGCGTTTTCTAAATGTATAATTGTTTCAATATTTTTATTTTCGTAGTTACGAAAACTGCTATTTATTAATTTTATTAAAAATCCTACAGCAATCATATTAATTGTTCTTAGGTTTTTAATTGTTTTATTTGCCGTATCGGTCATTGGTATATGATAAATTTTTTTGTTTTTAATTTTTATATTTGATGTAATCGTTGAGTTTGTTACTACTATTGTATTGTTATTAATTTTTTGCGCAAATTTACTTAGAGATGACTCGTTTAGAGATATTAATATATCAGGATTCAAAACGATTGGTGAGCCTATTTCATCATTAGATATTATAACTGTCGAGCTCGATATTCCACCACGCATTTCTGCTCCGTATGATGGAAACCAAGTTGTATACAGTTTCTCTTCAATTGCTGTTTGCGCAATTAGAATACCAGCTGTAAGAACGCCTTGCCCGCCAAGGCCTGTCAATATTATTTTTATTTGTTTTTCATTCATATTTGTCTTTACCTCTTTGGTGACAATTACATACTGCAAAACTGCAAAATTTATAAGTCGATTAAATGTATCAATTGTAATAAACGTGATTTGCTATGACTTTGAATGTATGATATATTGTATACTTTGTCAATCAATTTGTCGTCTTGACATAGCTATATGTTACTGTTATAATGGTAGCACTAAAATATAACGAGTGCTAAAAATAAATGTTTTACTGAATGAGGTCAACACAAATGAGGCGCGTGTCTCTTGAACTTATTGAAAAAAGAAAAAATCATATATTAAGTACTATTATACATCATTATGTAAAAACGGGAAAACCAGTTGGGTCAAATGTCTTGATAGAAAGATATGATATTTCACTTTCATCTGCTACCGTTAGAAAATTAATGTCTGACCTTGAGAAAGATGGATATTTAACACATCCGCATACTTCTGCTGGCAGAATCCCTACTGATAAAGGGTATAGATCTTATGTTAATAACCTTATCAAACTTCAAGATTTTGCTATTGAAGAAGACGAAAGAATAAAAAAGGAATATAAACAAAAGCATAACGAAATCGAAACATTTTTATCTGAAACTTCCCATATTTTATCTGGACTATCTCAATATACAGGTTTTGTTATGACTCCAAAAGCACAATGTGATCAAGTGAAAAGTATTGAATTTGTACGAATTTCAAAAAATGAACTGTTAATTGTTTTACTTACTAAAAATGGAATGATAAAACATAAAAAAATAGAATTTTCTATTCCTTGCGAACAAATAAATAGACTTAAAAATTTTTTAAATGAAAAATTGAGAGGGGTGTCTATTGCTCAAGTAAATAAAAAAATTATTTTAGAAATTAAAAATTTTAAACAGAATGAGATTAAAATTTTAGAACTTGCTGAAAAAATAAGTGATGTTTTTTACAGTATGCAAGATGGAGTTTATGTTAATGGAATATCAAATAGTTTAGCAATTTCAGATTTTAATGACTTTAATTTAATAAAATCGTTTATTAATTTTAAAGAGTACAAAGAAAAATTTGTAGAAATGATAAATAGCGATTTTAATAATAATAAAATAAGTGTAAAAATAGGTTCTGAGAATGCTTTGTCTGAACTTAAAGATTTAAGTATTGTAACTGCTGCTTATGATAATGGAGAATATACTTTAGGCGTTTTAGGGATTATTGGACCGAAAAGAATGGAATACGAAAGAATGATATCAATAGTTAGCCGTGTTTCTGATTTGTTAAATAAATTTTTTAGAGATCTATCTAATCGATCTTGATTAGAATATTGAAAAAAATTGTATTAAGGGAGGAAGTATAATTGGAATACAATGATCAGAAAAAAAAAAATAAAACAGAAGACTGCTGTTATAATGAAGCAAGAAATGAAAAAATTTCTGAACTTGAAATTTTGAAACAATCTGTAGAAGAGAAAAAAAAACAGGTACAAGATTTTTATGATCAACTTTTGAGATTAAAAGCAGATTTTGAAAACTATAGAAAACGTTCTGAAAAAGAAAAAAAAGATTATTTGGAACTTGGAAAAAAAGAGGTAATTCTTAAACAAATTAGTATTTATGATGTCTTTCAACATGCATTAATCAGTGTTAAATCTGGTAATGATATTGATAGTATAATACTTGGATTAGAAATGATAGACAAAGAATTTTCAAAGATGTTGAAGGAAGAAGGCGTTGAAGAAATACAATGTGAAAAATTTGACCCAAATGTTTGTGAAGCACTGGATCATGCTGAAAGCGAAGAAGAAGATGGAAAAATTTTAAAAGTTTATCAAAAAGGATATAAATTGAATGAAAAATTAATTAGAACACTTAAGGTAAAAGTTGCAAAAAATATAAAAACTACAAATATTTAAAGTATTGAACAAAAATTATTGTTTGATTTTTGTAATTTATATGTTTGTAAAACTTAAAAAAAACTAAACAAAATGTAACTGATAATTTCAATTATGTAATAATGAAAAATGGAGGAACAAAAATGGCAAAGATTATAGGAATAGATTTAGGAACATCAAATTCAGCGGCTGCTGTCATGGAAGGTGGAAAAACCACTCTTGTTCCTTCAGCGGAAGGGACGACGCTTGGCGGCAAGGCGTTTCCATCATATGTCGCATTTACAAAAGATGGACAGTTGTTAGTTGGAGAACCTGCAAGAAGACAAGCTGTTACAAATCCAGAAGGTACTTTAAGTGCATTTAAAAGGAAAATGGGTACAAATTACAAATATAATGTAAATGGAAAAGAATTTACTCCTCAGCAACTTTCTGCTTTTATTCTTCAAAAAATAAAAAAAGACGCAGAAGCATATCTTGGAGAAACGATATCGAAAGCAGTTATTACTGTACCAGCTTATTTTAATGATGATCAAAGACAGGCTACAAAAGACGCAGGGGCAATAGCTGGGCTTGAAGTTGTTAGACTTGTCAATGAACCTACGGCTGCGTCTCTTGCTTATGGTATAGATAAAGTTGGGAAAGAACAAAAAATATTAGTTTTCGATCTTGGCGGTGGAACTTTGGATGTGACAATAATGGAAATGGGTACTGAGGGTACTTTTGAAGTTCTTTCTACTTCTGGAGACACACAGCTTGGCGGAACTGATATGGACAATGCTTTGATTGATTACATAGCAGAAGATTTTAAAAAAATGAATGGCATAGATTTGAGAAAAGATAAAATGGCAACACAACGTTTAAAGGAATCTGCAGAAAAAGCAAAAATTGAACTTTCGAGCGTTCTTGAAACTGATATTAATCTTCCATTTATTACAGCTGATTCAACTGGCCCGAAGCATTTAATGATGAAATTTACTAGGGCAACTCTTGAAAATTTGGTAAGAAATATTGTTGAAAGATGTAAATCGTCGATTGAACAGGCTATAAAAGACGCTAAATTAACAGCAGAAATTATTACAAAAATAATTTTGGTTGGTGGGCCTACTAGAATGCCAATTGTACAAAAATTTGTAGAAGATTATGTTGGCAAAAAGGTTGAGCGTGGTATTGACCCAATGGAATGTGTATGTTTTGGCGCTGCCGTGCAAGCTGCTGTATTAACTGGAGATGTTAAAGACATTCTTCTATTGGATGTTACTCCGTTGACACTTGGACTTGAAACTATGGGCGGTGTAAGAACTGCTCTTATAGACAGAAATACTACTGTACCAGCTAAACGTTCGCAGATATTTTCGACTGCAGCTGATAATCAATCTAGTGTTGAAATTAATGTTCTTCAAGGTGAAAGGTCTATGGCAAAAGATAATTTATCTCTTGGAAGATTTATTCTTGATGGCATTCCATCTGCACCAAGGGGTGTCCCTCAAATAGAAGTTACTTTTGATATAGATGCAAATGGAATTTTACATGTTCATGCGAAGGATAAAGGAACTGGGAAAGAACAATCTATTAAAATATCATCATCAACCAAGCTTTCAAAAGAAGATATAGATAAGTATGTTAAAGATGCGGAACAATATGCTTCTGAAGATATAAAGCATAAAGAAGAAATTGAAATAAAAAATGAAGCAGATAATCTTGTTTATTCAGTTGAAAAAAATTTAAGAGAACATGGTGATAAAATTTTAAC
>JAIRSP010000028.1 GCA_031255375.1 Endomicrobium sp. | reverse complement strand
AAAAAACAAAAATGCTTTCATAATAGGAAACGAATCATGCGGTATTAAAAAAAAAACGGAATCACTTGCAGATTCGATAATTAAAATATGTACCACAGGAAAAACAGAATCATTAAACGCAGCAGTCGCAGCGGCAATCATTATGTATGAGATATCAAAAAAAACAAACTTTCTAAGTTCTACACAAAATTAAAAAAATACACCTTTTCTAAAATTATTTATTATATTTTCATATTACATTCTTCCATATATAGCATAGGATGTAAACATGCGGGACATTTATCGTATGCTTCCTTACTTTCATAAACATATCCACAGTTACTACATCTCCATTTTACGGCAACATCTTTTTTAAAGATTCTATCATTCTCAATATCGTTTAACAACTTCAAAAATTTTATTTCGTGATATTTTTCAGCTATTGCGATACTTCTAAAGCATTCTGCTATCTCATGAAACCCTTCGCTATCCGCAGTATTTGCAGCATTGGGGTATACATCAGTATACTCCTTGTTTTCACCTGCGATTGCAAATTTTAAATTATCAATCGTACTTTTTACAGTATTAGTATCAAAAATTATAGAAATTTCAAGCAATCCACCATTCAAAAAATGTAAAAATCTTTTTGCGTGTTCTTTTTCATTATTCTCAATATCAGTAAAAATCATAGAAATTTGTCCAAATCCATCAATTTTCGCTCTTGATGCAAAATAGCTATATCTCATTCTTGCTTGCGATTCGCAAACAAAAGATTTCGACAAATTCTTTTCAGTTTCTGTTCCATTAATAGACGATAACATATTGCGCCTCCCCATTTAAATAACCAGTTTTTACTTATAAAATTACTATTATTTAATTTATAAATACCAATGCATATAAATATTGTTTTAAAATATTTATATGTTATAATTAATACGATATTTTTTTATCTTATTAATAAATCTTAAACTGTATTTATAAAAACATTTTTATAACTAAACATTTTCTTTCATTTTTTTATTTTTATAATTCTCAATAGCCTTATGCAATGCATCAGCTCCTAAATTTGAACAATGTACTTTATTTTTTGGAAGGCCACCTAGAGCATTAACAACGTCCGTATCTTTAATATTCATAGCTTCATCAATCGTTTTTCCAAGAACCATATTTGAAACAATTGATGAAACAGCTATCGCTGCACAACATCCAAATGTTTTAAATTTTATATCCTCAAGCTTGTTATCATTAACTTTTATATAAAATGTCATCATATCACCACATATCGGGTTCCCAACTTTCCCAACACCATCAGCATTTTTTATTTCTCCAACATTTTGCGGATTTGTAAAATGTTTCATGACTTTTTCAGAATAAAACGACATTATATATTGCCCCCACATAAAACACATTTTTCAATATTATTTACAACATCAAAAAATAATCAAAATATATTTATATGCATTTAAAGTATATTATTAACAGATTAAAATCTAAAATTATTAATCACTTACAAAAACAGCTAATTTAATATAAACTAACACTTACATTTTATCAAATGCACAACAAAAAAATAAATATTATAAATAATATTGTACAATTTTACATAAACAAAAATAATTAATATTTTTTTTGTTCAATAAAAATTACAATGTTACATCCAAGCTTTTCGGCAATAAAATTGTAAATCAAAACTGAAATAATAATAAATAGAAACATAAAAATAATATAAATTAATGTTAAGCAAACAGACAGCAACAATCTTACAGTAAAATTTATGTCAGAAGTTAATGTGCTAAATAAAAATAACACAAAACCAAAGATTATACCAGACATCACAAAGACAATTGAGCTTACTTTGACAATTGAAAAAAAATGTATTTTTTTTACACTATAAGATAACATTAAAGACACTCCTTCTACTATATAACAAAACCTATAATTTAGAATATTTCTATATTTTTTCTACACAATTACAATATTACAAAAAAAAAACAACGTTTTTGAAATATCTATCTCATGTTATGACGGAATTTTGTAAATTGTTATTTATTTTTCTTTTTTATTTAGAAACATATTGTTTTTTCATATCATCAAGAGATATTACAGTATAATCATTTGCATGGCCAGATGTTCCAAGGTTTTTCATTTTTGTAACTATGAGATCCTTAAGCGCTGCTCTAGCAAAACCAAGATAATCTCTTGGGTCAAATTTTTCAGGTGATTCTACAAGAAATCTTCTTATTGCGGCTGTCATGGCAAGCCTTCCATCTGTATCAATATTTATTTTTGAAACACCAAGTTCAATAGCTTTTTTAATACTGGAAATTGGCACACCGGTAGCCATATTTGAAATCATTCCGCCGTATTTATTTATACTTGTAATTAATTCAACAGGAACAGACGATGCACCATGTAATACAATTGGTATATCTATTAATGATCTTATTTCTCTCAATACATCAAAATCAATATTAACAACTCCTTTTTTAAATTTATATGCACCATGTGAAGTTCCTATTGCAATGGCGAGAGAATCAACACCGGTTTCAAGTACAAATCTCTTGGCTTCTCTAGGATCTGTTAAATGTATTTTTCCGGAACCTACTCCGTCTTCTATGCCTCCAAGAGTTCCAAGTTCACCTTCAACAGAAACGCCTTTAGAATGTGCATATTTAACAACTGAACGTGTAATCATAACATTGTAATCATAACTAGAAGCAGTTTTCCCGTCATCAAGTAAAGAACCATCTATCATAACAGATGAAAATCCAAGATTTATTACATCAATAATTGATTCTAGCGAATTTCCGTGATCAAGATGTACCGCTACAGGAATATCATTATTTTCAACAATGGCTGCTTTCATTAAATAGTTTAAATATGTAAAATTGGAGTATTTCAAAGCACCTCTACTAACCTGTAATATCACAGGCGATCTTGTTTCTTTTGCTGCAGAGATAATAGCCTGTATTTGTTCCATGTTATTGACGTTATAAGCGCCAACTCCATAGCCATTTTTTTTTGCCTCTTCAAGAATTTGCTTTGTTGATGCCAATGCCATTACTTTTCTCCTTCTTTATTTTAAAACAGTTAATTTAGTTTTTAGATTTTTACGATTTTTTTTGGGTTTTTTTTCTGTATTTTCATCATAAATTCCTATATTCCTAAATTTGAAATATCTTTCATCAATAATTTCTTTTGAACTTTTTAATTTATAATAACGTAGATATTTACAAATAGATGATTTTATGTTCAATGCAGTTTTTGATGGATCATAATGGGCTCCACCTAATGGTTCTTTTATAATTTCATCCACAATTTTTAAATTTAATAAGTCTTTTGCTGTTATTTTCATCGCCTTTGCTGCATCTGATGCTTTAGAGCTATCTCTAAAGAGTATAGCAGCACAACCTTCAGGAGAAATAACTGAATAATATGCATTTTCTAAACACAAAATTTTATTTGACACACCTATACCAAGGGCTCCACCAGAGCCGCCTTCACCAATAACAACTGTTATAATAGGAACTTTTATCTTTGACATACCACTTAAATTTCTTGCTATTGCCTCGGCTTGCCCTCTTTCTTCAGCTGCAATGCCAGGGTACGCACCAGGTGTATCTATAAATGTTACTATAGGCTTGTTAAATTTATCGGCAAAATTCATTATTCTCAATGCTTTTCTATAACCTTCTGGATGAGCCATTCCAAAATTTCTTAACATATTTTCTTCTAAATTTCTACCTTTTTGATTACCTATAACAACAACTGGTTCACCGCAAATAACCGCAATACCACATAAAATTGCTTGATCATCTCCAAAAACTCTATCGCCATGAAATTCCAAAAAATCTTTAAAAATAAGATTAATATAATCCAAGAAATATGGCCTATCATGATGTCTGGCTATTTGAATTTTTTGCCAAGAAGTTAAAGAATTGTAAATTTTTTGTTTCAATTCATCTCTCGTTTTTTCAAGATCTTTAACTTGCTTAATTAAATCAACATCATCATTAGATTCGCAATTTTTTTTCAAATCATCAATTCTTTTGTTAATTTCAACAATCGGTTGCTCAAAATCAAGAAATTTATTCACTAATATCCTCAAATTAAAATTTACAATACATAAAATAGTTCAATAAAAATATTTTCATCAATGCAAACATTATACTATTTTTACTATTAATATGATAAAACATTCATTAACTTATAAAATGGTAATATAAAAAACTATAAAATATTTTGTGTTATTTGTAATTAGATAATAACTAAAAAAATAATAAACACAATTTTTGTACATATAAATATTTTTTATATACAAACAAATTTAAATACGATATAAAAATGAAATCAGTGTAACAACGCTCTCATCACATCATTATTGTTCAATATCTTATTTGCGACTTCTAGTGGAGTTAAATTATCTGTATCGAAAGAAAAATCACAATTGGAATAATTTTTTTTTCTAAAATCCATAATTTTTTTTATTTCATTCAAAGAATTTTTATGTTTAAGAAGTGGTCTGCTATCTTCTTTTTTCGATCTTTCATATATAACTTCTGGTGAAGCATAAAGGTTAATTAATATACCATTTTTTCTTAGTAAAATAATATTTTCATAATTCAGAACAACACCGCCACCGCATGAGATTACAGACAAATCTTTTGATGAAATTTCATTTATAATATCAATTTCAAATTGCCTAAAACAATCTTCACCAAAATTTTTAAAAATATCAACAATAGATAATCCAATTTTTTTTTCTATTAAAACATCAGTATCAAAAAAAATACGATTTAATATTTTTGATACAATTTTCCCAGTTTCTGATTTACCGGTGCACATAAAACCTGTAAATATTATGTTCATTACAATACTTTCAATCTTTCCATATATACATTTATGTTTTTTTTCATATCATCGAGACAATCACCGCCAAATTTTTCTTTTAAAGCTTTTGCTATTTCAATTGCTATCGCTGATTCTGCAACAACTCCGGCCGCTGGTACAGCACAAACGTCACTTCTTACGATTTCGGCCTTATCGGCTTGTTTAGTGTTAAGATTTACAGATTGTAACGGTTTTTTCAAAGAAGGAATTGCCTTCATTGTACATGTGACAACAATTGGTTCACCATTACTAATACCACCCTCTATACCTCCAGCCATATTTGTATTTCTATAAAATTTTTTCAATTTAAATTCATTATTGTATTTACCGTAAAAAATCTCATCATGAGAGATAGAACCAAAAAGTGATGCTAGCTCTATTCCTTCACCGAATTCAACAGCTTTTATTGCTTGGATTGAAATCAGACTTTTCGCAATACGTCCATCAAGTTTCAAATCCCACTGCGTATGACTGCCAAGTCCAATTGGAACATTATCAACTATGATTTTAAATTTACCACCTAAAGTATCGCCATTTTGTTCAGCTATTTTTATCAATTCAACCATTTTTGTACTAGCAATATCATCTGGACATCTAACGGAAGATTTTTCTGTTTTACGTAATATATCGTTTTTTTTAACAGAAGTTATGTTTGCAACAGCGGTTCCTATTTGTACCGTATAAGACATTATTTTCATTTTAAATTCACTCAAAAGCAGTTTGCAAATAGACCCGGCGGCAACCCTCGCAACAGTTTCTCTTGCAGATGCCCTTTCTAATATATCCCTAAAATCACTAGCGCCGAATTTAATAAGTCCAGCTAGATCAGCATGGCCTGGACGAGGTTTTGATAAAATCGTTGCTTTATCAAAGTCTATAGATTTCACAGACATTGTTCGTGTCCAATTTTTGGAATCTTTATTTGAAACACACATGGCTATTGGAGATCCTATGGTCTTTGCATAACGTATACCAGAAAGAAAGGTTACATGATCTGCCTCTATATTCATTCTTTTTCCTCTACCAAAGCCACTTTGTCTTTTTGCAAGTTCAATATCTATATCTTCTTGATTAACAGTAAGACCAGCTGGAATCCCTTCAACAATTACAAAAACTCCACTTCCATGAGATTCGCCAGCAGTAACAAATCTAATCATATTTACTCCAAAAATAATAATATAATTTGTTTTATATTATTTTATAGAATTTACATACGAATATTTTCTTTAGTAGTCATATATTTTAGAAAATACCATTTTTTATCAATATTTTTTTGTATCTCATCAATAATATAAGTATTTTCAGATTTAAACAAATGTTTAAATCTTGTCTGAGATTTTAAAAATTCAATTACTGGCTTTTTTACCTTGGGTTCAACATTTATTTTATAAAAACCATTGTTAACTTCATATGAAGGCCAAATACAAGTTTCAATTGCTAATCTTGTAATTTTCATTGCATGTTCCGGTTTGTAACCCCATCCCAATCTACAAGGAGTCAAAACATTTATAAAAGACGGACCATCAATTGTCAAAGCTTTTTGAACTTTTGTCATAAAATCATTCCAGTTTCCAACATACGATTGTGCCACATAAGGAATATCATGCGCTACCATAATTTGTGTCAAATCTTTTCTATTTTGTTTTTTACCATTTTGTTTTTTACCAAACGGAGCAGTTGTAGTGTGTGCACCTTTTGGTGTCGCGCCTGATCTTTGAATACCGGTATTCATATACGCTTCATTATTGTAACATATATAAAGCATGTTATGCCCTCTTTCCATTGCGCCAGACAAAGATTGTAATCCTATATCATAAGTGCCACCATCACCACCGAAAACTATAAATTTAATATCTTCAGTAATTTTACCTCTAAATTTTAAATTTTTATACGCAGCTTCAATACCGCTACATGTGGCAGCAGCATTTTCAAATGCACTGTGAAAATATGGTGTTTTCCATGCAGTGTATGGAAAAACAGTAGTTGACACCTCCATACATCCGGTAGCATTTATAACAACAACAGGCACATTCATT
Source organism: Endomicrobium sp. (assembly GCA_031255375.1). The sequence continues at coordinate 12,940 of JAIRSP010000028.1, read as the reverse complement.
GCAGCTATTAAGGTTTGCCTTGCAACTATACCAGCACCACAGCCTGCACAAAGACGATGTCCACTAGTTATGCGAACACTATTTTTACTTAATTCTCTTAAATTTAACATCTTTTATTTTCTCCAAATATAGTTGCTTTCACAACATATAGCAAAACAACTGCTAATCCTTTTTTTGTTTTTAAACTAAACACATAAATCGAGTTATATAAAAATAACAACACGATAAAAATTTATATCATATTTTTATTTTTTAATTTGTTCTCACATTTACATATTCAATTTTATTAGAAGGTTTTTCATTGTTAGATACAACTGAGTAAAGCGTTTCATAAATTTTTAAAATTTGTTCATCGCAAAATTCTCTTCCACCTATTCCATAAACATAGCTCAAAATCTTAATATTAAAAATTCCAGCAGAATATAATGAAGCAGTAACATCTGAATAAATTGGAGGGAATGCTCCGGAGCAACAGTCTGATCTATCCATAACTGCAATTACTTTCACGTGCATTAGATCTTTCACTATTTGCTCTGCAGGAAATGGTCTATATACTCTTATTTTTAAAAGACCAGCCTTAATTCCTTTTTTTCTTAATTCCTTTACAGTTGATTTTACATTTCCAGCAGCAGAACCGATAATTATCATAATAATCTCTGCATCGTCAAGCATATATTTCTCATAAAAATTATATTCTCGCCCAAAAATCATTTTAAATTCTTTCGAAACATCTAAGATTATTTTTTTTGCACTTTTAACAGCTTGTGCAAGTTGATATCTATGTTCAAAATAGTAATCTTGTAAATCAATCGAGCCTAACGTATAAGGATTTTTAACATCTAGAAGATATCTTTCTGGTTTATACTCTCCAACAAAAGCTTTCACATCAGAATCAGGATAAACTTCTACAATTTCCATACAATGAGAAGTAATAAATCCATCCATAGCAACTAGTGCTGGTAATTTAGATTCTTCTGCTATTTTCGTAGCTTGAATCATATTATCATATGCTTCTTGAGGATTTTCAGAATATATTTGAATCCAACCAGAATCCCTAGTACCCATTACATCAGAATGGTCTGTATTAATATTAATTGGCGCAGAAATAGCCCTACTAACCTCTGCCATAATTACTGGAAGCCTTAAGCCTGAAGCTATAAAAAGCATTTCCCACATCAAGCATAATCCTTGTGAGGAAGTACTAGTCATAGATCTTACACCAGCAGCAGAAGCTGCGATTGCCGCTGACATCGCTGAATGTTCACTCTCAACAGCCACGTATTCGCTATTCACAACACCATCAGCAACAAATTGTGAAAAAATTTGTACTATCTCAGTAGCTGGAGTTATAGGATACGCAGCTACAACGCCGGGCTCTATCTGGCGCATCGCTTCTGCTATAATTTCGTTCCCAGTTTTTGCAACAATACTACTATTTCTATACATTTTTTTTATCATTTTTATCAAAACTCCTATTATCATCAACGCTTTAAAAAACATAAATGGTAACTAACATAGTTAAATTCTATATTAAAATACTATCAAAATAGTATCTTATTTTCATTATATTTTTGTTTATTTTCTTTCTTGTTCCATTATAATAGCATTAACAGTAATTGGACATTCTTCTGCACAAATTCCACAACCTTTGCAACTGAAATAATCTATACCGTCAACATGGCTAATTCCATTTTTGTCTTGAACAATTTTAATAGAACCGTCAGGACATGATATCCAACACAAAAAACAATTAATACATTTATTTTTATTCCATATAGGCTTTTTTAAACGCCAGTCGCCAGTGTGGAAATTGATCGCTGTTCCAGCTTCAACAATACCACCAGGCAAAAGTTCTGTTGCAGTATTTTTTTTATCTTCTTCTTTTTTCACAATATGATTTTCTCCAAATTAATTTTTTACTTCATTGAAAGCAGTTTTTATAGACATAATATTTCCATCTATAATCTCTGGTTTATGTCTAAATTTATTAATAAGTTTATTTCTTACGCTCTCTAAAACACTGTTAATATCTAACGTATCTATCACTTTTATCAAAGCTCCAAGCATTGGTGTATTAGGGATGTCCTTTCCAATTGTGTCAATGGCAATTTTACTCGCATTTATTACATAAACTTGTGATTTATTTATATTAAGTTTTTCTGCAATTTCGTGCGCATTTAAAAATGTGTTCACTATAATTTTGCTGCCTTCGTTCATTCCGCTTGTTACAGAAACAGAATTAAGAAGAGAAAAATCTAAAACAACAACATAATCTGGATTTTTAATTCCAGAGTGAATCAAAATTGGATTTTCACTTATTCTATTAAATGATTGTACAGGCGCGCCCATTCTTTCTGGACCATATTCAGGAAATGCTTGAACATACATGCCGGTTGACATAGCCATTTCAGCAAATAACAAAGATGCTGTTTTTGCACCTTGTCCACCACGCCCATGCCAACGAATTTCTATCATTGTTTCTGACATTGTTCGACTCCATTACTTTGACATCATTATTACGCAAAATAATCAACTATCATAAAAACAACTTATATAAATTGTTTAATATAATACCTAAAAACTTATAACACAAACAAAGATTGACTTTTATAATATCTTTTACAAAATTTTTACTACATTTCTGTACGTCCAATAATGGCACGAGAAATGGTTACTTCGTCAGCATATTCAACATCACCTCCAACGGGTAAGCCATAGCCAAGCCTTGTAACTTTGATATTCATTTTTTTTATTATAGAAGCAATATAAACGGCCGTAGCTTCACCTTTCGAATCGGTATCAGTTGCTATTATCACTTCGTCTATGCTACTACTTTTCAATCTTTTTATCAACATATCTATTTTTATATCGTTTGGCCCAATAGCGTCAATAGGTGATAATGCTCCGCCTAGTACAAAATAAGAACCTCTGTAATCTCTAGCTTTACTAATTGCAATCAAATCTTGTGGTGTTTCTACAACACATATAATATTTTGCATCCTTGTAACATCTGAACATATAGGACACGGGTCACACTCGCTGAGATTGTAACAAATACTGCAATGTTTTATTAATTTTCTTGCCATTTGTATAGAAATCATTAACATTTTGACATCATTGTGTGACATTTTTAATATATAATAACTTAAACGCTCTGCCATTTTCGGCCCTACACCAGGCATTTTTTTTATTAATTCAATCATTTTTTCTATTACTCGAGGTCTATTCATAAAAATAAATTCATACAATTATTAATTATTTTTTTTGCTTTCTACATATTCGTTTTTCATAAAAAATTTATATAACAAATAATAAAAAAGTAAATGTTATTTTTTTTTAACAATTGCGTTAAAATTTTTTGCTATAATTTTTATATGTTCAGGTATTAGTTTTTTTTCATTTTTATCTGTTTTTTTCATGAAGATTTTAACTTCTATATTTAAGTTCATTTTTTTTCTAAAAAAATCAGAAATTAAATCCTTAAAACCAATAATTAAATCATAATCAAACTGTTTTAAAACCGATAATTCTATACATGAAAAATCAATTTTCTCAATCAGTACATTTTTTAATGATTGTCCAGTAAGTGAATGTTTTTTTATTATTTCAGAAACAATTTCATTCCATGTATTCAACAGATTTTCTGTTGTTAAAATATTTCTATTAATACATAGCTCATTGTCTTTTTCTTTATCATCATTTTCAAAATTATATTCAGTTATAATTTTTTTTTCAAGATTAACAACTTTATTTATAAGTTCATTAACGTTATTATATGGTTCAGACATTTTTAAAAGATAAATCTCAAGCAAAATTTTCGGTTGATCATGCCAACGTATTTCTTCTATCGCCTTTGATAAGAGATTGCTCATACGAATATAACATGATAACGAAAATAGTGTTTTTTGATTATCAAAAATACTTTTTTCATCCAAAGGAATATCAATTGCTAATGGATTTATGGAATAAATCATAATTCTTCTAAGATAATCCCTTAAATCTCTTATAAATTGTAAAATATTATAGCCTTCTCTGAATATTTCCTCAACAATTTTTAGAATATTATTAGTATTTCTATTTACAATGTTTTCCACAACAGAAATCAAAATATTTTTTGGTATTAATCCAAATAATTCTCTTACATGATTAAGTGTTATTATATTGCAATTACTAGAAGAAATTACTTGTTCCAACAAACTCAACGCATCCCTCATGGAACCGCACGCCATTGATGCTATTATATTAACAGTATCAATATCGATTTTAAAACCTTCTTTTCTACATATTTCCATTATAACAGAAGAAATTTTTACATTTGATATTAATTTAAATCTATATCTTTGACATCTAGAAAGAATAGTAATTGGAATTTTATGCTGCTCAGTTGTAACCATAATAAAAACAACATATACCGGTGGTTCTTCAAGCGTTTTAAGTAAAGCGTTAAAAGCTTGCGTTGTTATTTGATGAGCTTCATCCATTATATAAATTTTATACTTTGAATTTACGCTTGAAAATTTAACGTTTTCTCTTAAGGCTCTTATCTCATCTATACCATTATTCGACGCTCCATCTATTTCTAAAACATCTATATCAGAACCATTTGATATTGAAAAACAATTTTTGCATTTTTCACACGGATTAATTGTTGTACCTTTTTTACAATTCAGGGATTTAGCAAAAATTCTAGCCATAGTAGTTTTACCACATCCTCTAGGCCCGCTAAATAGATAAGCATGAGCAATACGATTTTCAGAAATTGCATTTTTAAGCGTTCGTGAAATATGATCCTGGCCAACAATTTCATCAAAATTTTTTGGTCTATATTTTCTAGCTAAAACAATATATGACATAAAATAACCTCATCACATAGTATGTAAAAACTTTTCTATTATAATCATTCTACAAATTATATACAGATATTTTGCACAAAAATAAAATATTGCTTATAATTAGTTGATCGGGGCCATAGTTAAACGGAATAATATATCGTTCGCAACGATAAGATGCGAGTTCGATTCTCGCTGGCTCCATAATTTAAAAAACATCTAGTTTTACTTCATTTTACCTCTCAGCGTCGCGATAAATTTTGCAATGTTCATACACCTATTTTTAATATCGTTCCAATTTGAAAAACAAGAAATGAAATCAACCAAGCAATTATCGCATTACCAATGATAATAAGCGCAAGCCATTTATAGCTTGATCCGCTTTCTTTAAAAAAAACAACTACACAAGATATGCATGGTGTATAAATCATGCAAAAAACAAGGAATGTTAAACCTTTTAAAATAGACCAATCATTATTCAAAGAATTTTTTTCACTTAATAATTTTGAATTATACAAATTTGAATCTTTTTCAATTGAATAAATTGTACTTAAAGTACTAACAATAACTTCTTTTGCAGCTATACCAGCAAGCAATGCTATCGATTTATTAACATCCATGCCTATTGGCCTAAACAATGGTTCAAAAGTCTTGCCAATTCTACCTGCTAAACTATGTTTTAATTGAAGTTCTGCTCTTATATTTCTTGGAAGATTCTCGTCTATTATAACTTTAGGATAAGAAAAAATAATCCACACAAAAACAGATACGAGCATGATCATAATACCTGCTTTTTTTAAATAAAACCAACCCATTTCCCACATTCTTAAAAACAAGCTCCTAATTCTAGGTATATGATATGGTGGAAGTTCAATGATAAAATTTGTCTTCTTTGTTTTCAAAAATGTCATACTTAATATTTTTGATGCAGCAAAAGCAATAACAAAGCTTAATATATATACTAGCAACATAATTCTTGTCTTATTTTTTGATGAAAAAAAAGCATTAATAATAAACATAAACACAGGTATCTTGCCACCGCACACCATAAATGGAACAACAAGCATAGTTATAAGTCTATCTCGTTTCGAGTCTAAAATTCTAGTTGCAAAAATACCTGGCACCGCGCATCCGTTTGTTGAAATCATTAATGGTAAAAATGACTTACCGTGCAAACCAAATGTATTCATAATTCTATTCATTATAAATGTAGCCCTAGCCATGTATCCGGAATTTTCAAAAAATGCTATCGCAAAAAACATAAATAAAATTAATGGAAAAAATTCTAACACACTACCAATACCATTAATTATACCATCGACAATTAATGATTTAATCGGTTCATTCAGAATAGCATTTCCAACGATATCTCTGAATCGTTTAATAAACATTTTAAAAATATTTATAACTGGCCCTGAAAAAACAAATACAAATTTAAAAATTGAATACATTACAAGTATAAAAATTGGAATACAAAGATATTTATTAAGTACAAGATTATCTATAGATTCAGTTACATCTTTTTTTTTAGCACCTATTGCTTCTTTTAGAATTGTTCTTGCAATAAAACTAGTAAAATTATATCGTATGTTAGTAATTTCAATTTCAACCTCTCTTCCAAAAAACTCTTTAATATTGCCTCTGCTTTCATTTACTTGATTTAAAATAATATTATCTTTACAAATATTAGAAACAAATTTTAAAGCAAATTGATCATTATTTAAAAGATTTACTGAAAGCCAATTTTCAGGGAATTTAGATAATTGAAAATTTTTCAATATAAGTTTCTTAATTTTCTCAATTTCATAATTAATATTTTTTCCATAATCAATTCTACTAGATATTTTTTTTTCAAACTTAGTATTATTCAATATATTAAAAATATGACAAAAAACATCAACTGTCCATTTTTTTTTATTCTCAGTTAACGATGTATCAAGCACTTGGACATTCAATATATTTGACATTCTACTCTTATCTATCTCCAATCCAGATGCCTTTAATATATCAGTCATATTCAAGGATATTATAATGGGAATATTTAATTCAATAATTTGAGTGAATAAATATAGATTACGTTCTATATTTGAAGCATCGATAACGTTAATTATAATGTCTGGTTTTTCATTGATCAAAAAGTCGGTTACCACAACTTCATCTTCTGAATATGCTGAAAGGCTATATGTTCCAGGTAAATCAACAAAATTTATACTGTAGCATTTATAATTTTTTAAACATTCTTTTTTTGTAACCGTTACACCTGGGTAATTGCCAACATCTTGCCTTGATCCAGTCAATTTATTAAATATCGTAGACTTTCCACTATTTGGATTGCCAATTAATGCGACTGTGATTTTTTTCTTAATAGATTTTTTTATCATCTACATATTTTCTCCGTTTTAATAAAATTTTATCAGCAACTATATTATTTAAAGCAAGTTTCGTGTTTTTTATTTTTATTATCACGCCCATTTTTAAATAATTTTTATTAATAACAATTAAATTTTTACCTGGAATTAGACCAATTTCAACGATTCTACGTTTAATTTTTTCATTATAAAAACAAATATCTAATATTTCATATTCACCATTATTTGCATAATTTAATTTAACAAAATTATTATCAGTATATTTATTTCTACGCTTGTTATTCCAATAATCAAATTTGCAACCAAAACACTTGTAACAATTGAAAAATACGCAAAGATTTCTAAATAAATATCTATAAACATGACGTATTATTTTATTCATTAGCACATTTATACCATGTATATATGTTTTAGTTAAATATAATTATTTTAGTTTTACCTAACTTATTACCAAAACAAAAAAACATTAATCAATGTTCATTATCACGATGTTTTTTCTAAATGTTCCCTTAAATTAACAACATTTTTATTGTTTTTTAAAAATTTATTCTCTAAAAAATTATGAAATCTTCTAAGTCTTTTTATTGTATCAACGCAGATCGAATGCTCTATCTTACATGCCTCTTTATCAGCAGTTTTTCCATTAACAAGTAATAGACTATTCAAAAATTTGTACAACACCTCATGTTTCAACTGAATCTCAACTGCTATTTCTTCTCCGTATTCAGTTAAATCTACATATCCATATTTTTCATGTATAACAAATCCCTTATTTAACAAAAAATTAATCGCAACATTAACGCTTGAACTCTTAACGTTTAAATGTTTCGCAATATCACCTATTCTCGCATATCTCTTTCTTTTTTTTAAAATTGCGATCGTTTCAAGATAATTTTCAAGAGATGCGCTTAAATTATAAAAACATCTTTTATTTTTAACGTTTGTCTTTATCGTTATCATCAATAATCTTTAAAACAACTGTTATAAAAATAACTTACTAAGTTATAAAACAAAATACTTAACCATTGCACAAGTTAGATTAATATAAAATTTTTAGCCTTGTGTCAAGCTAAATTAATCAAATAATTTGATACAATACTTTGCGTGATGTATATAAATAAAAAAAACATAACTATACCACAATGCTATAAGTCAATAATTGATAAAATAGAAATAACTGCAACAGAAAATTGTTTCGATGTATACATTGTTGGTGGATTCGTAAGAGATTTGCTTATCAACAAAAAACCGAATGATCTAGATATTATGGTTTGCGGTGGAAAAACTGAACATGAAAAAAAAATTGCTAGTATAATTTTTTCAAAAACTTTTGCAAATAAATACAAACTTAAAAAACCAATTTTATTTGAAAAATTTGGAACTGCCAAATTATTTTTCAATAATAAAGAAATAGAATTCGTAATACCTAGAAAAGAATATTACAATATAGGATCAAGAAATCCTTACATTAAACTTGCTAGTTTAAAACAAGATGCATTAAGGCGAGATTTTACAATTAATGCTTTATTTTTAAGAATTAAAGATATGGAAATTATTGATCTTACTAATAATGGCATTAAAGACATAAAAAATAAAATTATAAGAGTAACCGATACAAAAAATGCAAAAACAATATTTAGAGAAGATCCGTTAAGAATTTTGCGAGCATTACGACAAAGTGTACAACTTAATTTTAAAATTGAACAAAAAACATTATATGCAATAAAAACATCAGCACAGTGGATTAAAATTGTTTCAATTGAACGTGTAAGAGATGAAATTAATAAAATTTTGGTGGCAAATAACCCATCGAAAATATTTATTTTAATGTTAAAAATTAATTTGTTAAATAATATTCTGTCAGATTTGAACGCAAACGTGAATATCAATACATTTTCACATAACATAAATATTATTGATAATACAAAAAATGATATCACGTTAAGAATGTCAATTTTAATGTTTAATATTTTAAAATTAAAAAATAAAGAATTACATATAAAAACATCATTGCATAAACACAATAATGAAAATAAAAATATTAAATATATAGAATATATTTTACGTAAACTAAAATATTCAAATAAATTTATAAAAAAAATTATATTTATTGTACAAACTAGCAAATGTATTAAAGCGTACTCAGACAATTGGACGGACGGCATGATACGGAAATTTGCAAAAAAATGCGATGATAAATTAGATCTAATAATGGAATTTTCAAACTTATGTTATAATAAAAACCGCGAGTTGAATAAATTAAAAAAAAGAATTAAAAATTTAAAATCAAAAAATATTTTGTATAATAAGCAAATTTTAACAGGAAACGAAATAATGAATATATGTAATAATAAAAACGGAAAATGGATACAAAATATAAAAAAAGAAATAGAAGAAATACAATTAGAAAATTATAATCTTACAAAAAGGCAAGCAATAAAAATAGTAAAAAACTCAACGTACAATAAAAAAACATAATAATTAATTTTATAAATATATTTATAAAAATCCACAAAACATAAAATAAAAAAACATTTATAAATGAAATATATGCATTCACGAATATTTTACATTACGCCATTATTGTCGCTGACGATGATTCACTTTCCCATATTTTAACTTCATATATTTTTACATTTTTTGTTTCTAAACACTTAAATCGTTCAAAAATAAAAGCTGCTATGTTTTCAGATGTTGGATTAATTTTATCAAATGGATTTATTTTATTTAAAAGATTATGATCTAAAATTTTAATAATTTTATGAAGATGTATTTTAACATTTGCAAAATCAATTAACATACCGACATCATCAAGCTTATCACCAAAAAAAGTAACACTTACTTTCCAATTATGTCCGTGAAGATTTTCACATTTTCCCTTATAATTACGCAAATAATGAGCAGATGAAAAGCTTTTTTCAACTGAAATCTTGTATTTCATTTATTGTTTATTTTCTACTAGCATATTAATTCTATTTTTTTAATATCAAGTATTTTCTTACGAAAAAACCGACTACCTATTGTTTTGAATTTACCAGGATTATCGCTAACATAAAATTTCAAAAAATTACCACCTATTTTATTATTTGCAGAAATACATTCTTTATCCAACATATATTTTACTTCATTAGCTGTGGCTATCGCTGAATCTATAAGCGTGATATCATTCCCAACGTTTTTTTTTAGAATTTTTTTTAAAAGTGGATAATGCGTACACCCTAAAATCAAAGTATCGATTTTCTTTTTAAGAAGTGGATTCATATATTTTTTAACAACATTGTTTACAATATAGCTATCATTCAATCCATATTCAATAAGAGGGACTAATAACGGACATGCCTGTTGATACACTTTAATTTTAAATAAAGATATTTTGCTTATTTCTCGTAAATATGATTTGCTATTTACCGTTCCCTCAGTTCCTATAACGCCTATTTTTCTATTTTTTGATACAAGCACAGCGGCTTTTGACCCTGGTCTAATTACACCTATCACTGGTATTTTAAAAGTTTTTTTCAAAATAGACAAAGCAAAAGCAGACGCCGTATTACAACCAACAACAATTAATTTTACATTACACTTTATTAAAAAAGAGCTTATCTCCATTGAATACCTTACTACAATATTTTTTGATTTTGATCCATATGGTACATGTGCAGTATCACCAAAATATATGATACTTTCCAATGGAAGTAAATCATTTATTGCGGACATTACAGTTAAACCACCAAACCCTGAATCAAAAATTCCTATTGGATTATTGTTTATCATTACTTAGCTTTTTATCTTCATTCTCATAATATTTTATAACACCTTCGTACACCACATTTGCAACATCGACAATGAATTTCCTATTCTTTGAAGTAAACACTTTTTCTTGAGAATAATTACTTATATACGCAGTCTCAACTAAAACTCCTGGCATATCACGAACTGCTCTTAATACATAAAAATCACCGTCCCTTGGATCGCTTACTGGAATTTCAAGTTTTTTTTTAGCCTCTTGAACAATAAAACCACATAATTCAAGCGAATCATTTATATATTCATTAAAGTTTAAAGACCAAAATACATTTTTAATTATATCGTAACTATTACCATACACTTTTTTTTCAATTTCTAGAACAGAATTCTCAAGGATTTCAACTGCAGATGGTGCCTTCTTTTTTGGTACTTTTTCATTCGAAAAAACGTACGCCTCAAAATTATTTATATTTCTGTTAAGAGTTGAGTTACAATGTATTGATAAAAACAAATCAGCCTTAATCTTATTCGCAATATCAGCTCTTCCAAACAAGGAAATAAAAGTATCATCATTCCTTGTAAGAATTATTTCGTAATTTTTATTATTATCAAAAAGTGCTTTCAATTCATGAACTATTGCAAGATTTATGTCTTTCTCTTTTGTTCCATTCGGTCCTATAGCGCCAGGGTCTTGTCCACCATGGCCAGCATCAATGACTATAATTCTTTTTTTACTGAAAATATTATTAGTTTTTTTTTTCTGTTTAAATACGTAATCATCATTATATTTGATAGCATCGTCATTGTCTTTAATTAAAAAATCATTATTGATTGAATTATCTTTTTTGGTAATCTCACTATCTGTCTGTTGTTGCGTAGAAAATTTATTGCTTTCATCTAAATTAACATCAGTTATTTTTTTATTTAATATTTGTTTTTTAATAAATTCTTTTGAATCATCGTTTAGATTGGTATTTTCAGAATTAATTATATCAATAGATATAAATGTAACGTCGTTCTTACAAGACAATAATTCTTTAACAAATTTTGGTGATTTTTTAAGGCCAATTTTTATTATTGCATATCCTTCATCATTTGAACACAGTATATCACTTACAGTATCATTATTTACATGTATCAAGCCGTAATCTATAACACCCCTCAATATTTTTATAGTTATAAAATCAGAAGATCTAAAAACATTATATAATAATGGCCTATCAAGTTGGATGACAATTTTAGTCCCATATTGCTCACTAAAATACTTAATTAATGAAATATTCGGACTATGTGTTATTTTTAATGTTCGTGACGTATAGTCCCATACAGTATCAGCCATTGTAATCTCTGCAAATTCTTTCGAACATAAAAATTCTGATGAAATATATACATCTTCATTTGTAAATATCGACGATATTAATATTTCTTTTTCTTTTTTTTCAAAAATTGTTTTGATACTGTTCGCAAAAATATTTATTTTGTTGTTTTTCATAAACATTTCTAAAACTTGTTTTGATTGGTTACGTTTTAAAGTAAGATTATATAATTTCCCAACTTCTTTTGCAGAAAAGTAGTTAATTTGTTGAGAAGATATTTTATAAACGTTATTAACATCTGATAACAATTTGCCATCGGAAAATACGTTAATATGTTCTGGTAAAATAGTGGCATTTTTTTCAGCATATAAATAAACTGAAAAAAAAGGTAAAAAAATAAACAAAAAAAATAAAAAAATAAATTTTCTTTTTATCATATCAATAAAGATTTAACTGCAAATTTTAAATTATTAGATGAAAAAATATAGTTTCCACTAACAAGTACATCAGCACCTGCGTCTACGCAAGTTAAAGCAGTACTTGGGTTAACCCCGCCATCAATTTCGATAAAACAATCATAATTATTATCATCAATTATTTTTCTTAAGCTACTTATTTTACAAATCATCTTATTAATAAAATTCTGCCCACTAAAACCTGGTTCAACAGTCATGATAGAAAC
>JAIRSP010000008.1 GCA_031255375.1 Endomicrobium sp. | reverse complement strand
AATAAAAAAAGAAATAGATGAATTATATGAAAACGGTAAAGTCAACTGTTTATCACGTAACGAGATGCTAAAACTTGCAAAAAAATATTTAAAAAAATATATATAAAGATTAAAATTAAAAAATCACGTAATCTATATTCATCCATGTGTATAATTAAATCTAAATGCCACAACTTTATATATTTGATTTTATATTAACTTATTTATTAGTTTAGATATACCTATTTCTATTTGTGTCTTATTTTTCATATCTCTCATTAAGATCTTGCCATTTTTAAATTCTTTTTTTGCAAAAATTATAGTTTTGTTTACGTGGATTTTATTTGCAATCTTCAATTGCTCAGTCAAATTTTTATTACTTATAGGGCCAAAAACAGAGATATTTTTATTAATATATTCATTATTGTTTAATTTGTTTTTCGTAATTCCAGTAGCAAAAGAAAATGCTTCTTTAAAAAGCTCTTGATCAGTTATAGCTATATAAATTTTTTCAAATTTTCGAAAATTATCAAAAAATAATAAGTTTTTATTTTCTTTAACAGCAATTAAAACCCTTTCAGATCCAAGTGCAAATCCAACGGCTGGCGTATTTTTTCCACCTAATTCTTCAACAAGATTATCGTATCTTCCACCTGCAGCAAGTATAAAATCCTTGTTTTTGAGAGAGCAAATATTTTTATAACAAATTTCGAAAACGGTTTTTGTGTAATAATTCAACCCTCTTACGAGTTTATCATCAACAACAAAATTGTACTTACAATCAATACTAAGTAGTGATTGTAATATATCAAAATCATGCTTACATTCATAACATAAATAATCAGATATCTTTGGAATTCCAACAAATTTATTAAAATCTTCTTTACAATCAAGAACTCTAAATGGATTTATATCAAGTCTTTTCGTACAATTTTCACATAAATTACTTATTGAAGTTAAATATTTTATTAATTTTCTATTTAAAATTGGTCTACATTTTTTACAACCTAAAGAATTTATATGAACAACAATTTCGTTTATACCAATAGAATTAAGTAAATCATATACAAGCAATATAATTTCTGCATCTGCCGCAGGAGATGAAACACCAAAAAGCTCAGCGCCTATTTGGTGAAATTGTCTATATCTTCCAGATTGTGGTCTTTCATATCGAAACATTTCACCAGAATAAAAAAACTTATAAATAGATCCAGAAATATCCATTTTATGCTCGATAAAAGCTCTTACTAGAGACGAAGTTCCCTCAGGACGTAAGGCCAATTTTCTTCCTTTCTTATCGTTAAAAATATACATTTCTTTTTCTATAATATCTGTCGCGTACCCGATCGAATGCGTAAAAAGACGAGCATCTTCAAAAATTGGTGTTTTAATCTCTTCAAACCCATGCTTTTTAAAAATATCTCTAAACTTTTGATCAATTAAATTCATTTTTTCAGCAAATTCACAAAAAATATCATGTGTACCACGCTGAGCTTTATAATGCATTCTTATATTCTCTCTTACATATGTGAAGATTTTAATCTGTTTTCGCGCTATTTTTTCGTAACTACTACGTCAACCATGTCTATCACTCCAATTGAAATGATAAATTGGAATGCTTGTTCTATAGTATAATTAGTATAAATTATTTCCTCCTCCCTAACTAAAAGCAAAAAACCAGTTGTAGGATTTGGTGTCGTTGGCATAAACGCACAAACATATTTTTTATCATTAATTATTTGTTCACTAGTCAAAAAGGCCACGCTATAAATTTCTTTATTCGGATAAGGAATAAAAACTACTTTTTTAAATTTTTTGGTATTATCTTTGCAAAATACAAAATTTACAAATTGTTTTGACGAAGAATAAACCGTCCCCAAAATTGGTAATTTTTCAATTAATTTTCCTATCAAATTCAAAATGTTTTTACCAAAAACTCTGTTTGCAATAAATCCCAAAGCAATTATGCTTATAATTGAAATAAAAAAACTCAAGATCTTACCTGTTATATGGACTAAAAACATATCAGCAATAAAATAATTAACAATTGGCAAAGTAAAATTGCTAACCCAATTAAAGATGATAGTCACAACAAAAAAAGTAAGCCACAGCGGTATAACAACAGCTAATCCTGTAATAAAATATGTCTTAGCAAAAATATTTATTTTATTTTTCATAATTATCATTTGTAACACTGTATCTATATAATTCTATTGATCTATGCGTCCATTGTGTTTTCATATAAAAATTCATGATCAAAATATACTAACACATAAATTTGGCAATATATTGGCAGACAATGTATGAATCAAATATTTTATCAATGCATATTTTTATACAATTACACAAACAAAATCAACGTACAAAAAAAATGCATCTTAAATTATTTTTATTCAACTACAACAAATACAAATATGAACATATAAAAATGTTTTTCAACTCAATTTTATATTCACTCATGATTATACAACAATATAACATAAAAAAACTAAAAATTTATGTTTAGTCATTGCATTTACAAAGTTCATTATATAAATACATCACTAAATTTAAATTTTTACATTCAATTGTATATATTTTTAAATTATTATCAGATAAAATTTTGACATTAATTTAATTTTAAAATATAATCCTTGTAGTTATGAGACAAAAAAAAAGCGAAAGAAGAATTTTTTCAAGTTTTTCGACTTTAATGATCGCAGTACTGACATTCATATTTACAATTATTTGTATTAAAACTATATCACATCTTACAAACAATTTACCATCTATAAACAAATTTGATGATCATTTTCCTAAATTATCAACAAAAATTTATGACAGAAACAACAATGTTATATCAGAATTTTTTACTGAAAGAAGAATTTTAGTTCAAATGAAAGAAGTACCGCCTTATCTTCAAAATGCTTTCATAGCTATTGAAGATAATGATTTTTTTGAACACCGTGGTATATCAGTAAAAGGAATTGTCCGTGCATTTCTTAAAATGTTGATAAATGGTAAAATCGTAGAAGGTGGATCAACAATAACACAGCAGTTAGCAAAAACCGTATTTTTAACGAATAAAAAAACATTAACAAGAAAAATTAAAGAACTGTTATTGACGATACAAATTGAAAATAAATATTCGAAAAATGAAATTCTACAATTTTATATGAACCAAATATATTTTGGCAATGGAGCCTACGGTGTACAGGCAGCTTCTCGTACGTATTTCGATAAAAATGTACAAGATTTAAACTTAGCAGAATGTGCAATGCTAGCAGCAATTCCAAAATCTCCAAACTATTATAACCCTTTTAAAAATAAAAAAGCAATATCAATAAGGAAGAATTTAGTTTTGTTAAAAATGAAAAAGTTAGGTTATATAACAAAAAATCAAGAACATGCAGCACGAATAATGAAATTGCAATTAAAAAAAACTCGGCCAAATGAAAACATTCGATACTTCCTAGAATTATTAAAAATAGAGCTTGAGCCAAAATACGGATTAGATACGTTGTTTGAAGGTGGATTATCAATTTATACAACACTTGACATAAATGCACAAGCAATAGCCGAAAAAACGATAGAAAACGCACTAGCAAAATTTGATGAACAACAAAACATTATATCAAAAAAAATAAAACTGAAAGAAAATTATAAAAAAGTGCAAGGCGCATTAATATCTATTGACCCTAAAGATGGAGCAATCATAGCAATGGTAGGTGGTAGAAATTTCAAGGAATCACAATTTAATAGAGCAACACAAGCAAAACGACAAGCAGGATCTTTGTTTAAACCATTTGTATATATGACGGCAATTGATGCTGGATTTACACCTGCAACTATGTTAAATGATGAATCGATAGTTTTAATTAACAGAAATAATATATGGGAATTAAACTCAAAAGAATCGATAAATTCAGATAATGAATTAAAAAAACATTCAACTAATATGAATAAAATTTGGACACCAGAAAATTACGGTAAAAAATACAGAGGGCAAGTAACATTAAGAACAGCACTTTCATCGTCCATTAATACTTGCGCAATTGAAATGATCATGAAAATAACACCAGCAAAAGTTATAAAAATTGCAAGAGACTTAGGAATAACAACTGATCTTACAAATTCTCCATCTTTGGCTTTAGGTTCAAGCGAAGTAACATTGCAAGAGATAACTTCTGCATTTGCAGTATTTGCATCTGGCGGAATTAGGTCAAAGCCATACATCATTACAAAAATAATTGACAGAAATGGAAAAATTTTGGAACAAAACATTCCACAGCAAAAAGAAGTTATTTCAATACAAAAATGTTTCATTATGACAAATATGTTAAGATCTGTAATTGAAAAAGGAAGTGGAAAAAACGCAAAAAGTCTTGGAAGACCATGTGCAGGGAAAACAGGTACAACAAATAATTCAAGCGATGTATGGTTCGTTGGATATACGCCTCAACTTGTTACCGGGGTCTGGGTTGGCTATGATGATAGTTCAATATCACTTGGTAAAAACGTTACCGGAAGTATAATTGCATGTCCAATATGGACAGAGTTCACAAAAAAAACACTTTATAAAGACCCGGTTATGGATTTTTCACAGCCAGATGGCATTGAATGGGCTCTAGTTGACCAAAAAACAGGACTTTTGTCATTAAATAATGAAACACAAGATGATTTTTTAGATGCATTCATATCTGGAACAGCTCCTAAAAAATATTGCAACAATGTGAAATTACTTAAAAAAAATAATATAAATGAAATAGAGAAAGACTTTTAGTTTCATAAGTGAGGAAAAAAATCATGAATAAATTACTAGAAGAAATTCGCAAAATTGGTATTGTTCCAGTTGTAACATTAGATAACTCAGACAATGCATTGCCACTTGCGGTCGCACTTAACAAAGGCGGAATCGATTGCATCGAGATAACATTTAGAACAAAAGCAGCAAAAAAATCTATTATGTCAATTTCTCGTGAATTTCCGAAAATGTTAATCGGGGCTGGTACAGTTTTAACAACACAGCATGTTGATGAGGCAATTTATGCAGGTGCAAAATTTATAGTAACACCTGGATTAAATCCAAAAATAGTAAAGTACTGTATAGAAAAAAACATAACTATAATTCCAGGTTGCTCAAGTCCAACGGATATAGAAATCGCCATTGAACTAGGGGTCAATACCGTAAAAATTTTTCCAGTTGAAAATATAGGTGGATTAAATATGATAAAAGCTTTATCAGCACCATATACAAATATGAATTTTATACCAACTGGTGGAATTAATTTAAAAAACATAAATTCATATCTTAGTTTTAAAAAAGTAATAGCATGTGGTGGAAGTTGGATAACAAATAAAGAATTAATTGATAAAAATGATTTTAACAGCATAACAAAACTTTCAAAAGAAGCAATTTCATCAATTTTAAATTTTGAATTAGCCCATGTATGTATGAACTCAAAAGATGAGTCGCATGTAAACGAAATTGCAAATTTATTTACAAATATTTTTAATTTTGAGAATAAAAAAACATTATCATCAACTTTCGTAAGTAACAACATAGAAATTATGGGACCGCCATACAATCGTGGAACCAATGGCCATCTTGCAATAGCTACTAATAGCGTTGAAAGAGCGGTATATCATTTGATAAAAACTGATGTTAGCTTTGATTATAAAACAGCTAAATACGATACAAATAATACTTTAAAATTTATATATCTAAAAAACGAAATAAATGGATTTGCTGTTCATTTATTACAAAAAAATTGATAATAAGTATTTTTTCGCACTATATATAATTTAAAATTGTTCACATAAAAATTTAACATGACTTTTATACATAAGGAAAAAACTATGAAAAACTTTATTAATAATAACTTTCTGCTTTCGACAAAAATAGCAAAAAAACTGTTTCATGAATATGCATCAAAAAAACAGATAGTCGATTATCATTGTCATCTTAACCCTAGAGAAATAGCTCAAAATATGCGATTTAAAAACATGAGTCAATTATGGTTGAACGCAGATCATTATAAATGGCGCTTAATGCGTTCAAATGGAATAGAAGAAAAATACATTACCGGCAATGCTTCTGATAGAGAAAAGTTTCAAAAATGGATAGAAACACTTGAAAAAGCAATAGGGAACCCGATATATCATTGGAGTCATCTTGAACTTAAAAAATATTTTGATTATGATAAAGCTATAACAGGTAAAACAGCACAAAAAATATGGGAACTATGTAACGAAAAATTAAAAGAACCATCTATGTCGGCTCAAGAAATAATAAAACAATCTAAAGTAAAAATAATATGTACAACAGATGACCCCGTAGATACCCTCGAATGGCATAAAAAAATTAGAGAAAATAAATCGATTGATGTAAAAATCATTCCAACATGGCGACCAGACAAAGCTTTCAATATAGAACAGCCAATTTTCATAGATTATATAAATCAACTTTCAAAATCTTCTGAAATCAATATATCTTCTTTTGCAGATTTAAAAAAAGCTTTTAAAAAAAGACTTGATTTTTTTATATCATTCGAATGTCGTGCAGCAGATCATGCTATGGAATATGTGCCATACTCACCAGCTACAGAAAAAGAAATAGAAATAATATTTGAAAAAAAATTAAATGGAAATTTACTTACAAAAGATGAAGAATTAAAATATAAAACAGCATTTATGATTTTCGCAGGACAAGAATATCATAAAAATGATCTCGTAATGGAATTACATTATGGATGTAGCCGCAACAATAATGCATCAATGTTCAAAAAAATTGGAGCAGATACTGGATATGATTGTATAAATGATTTTTCGCAAAGCGCTCAAATTATAAATTTGTTAAACGCTTTAAGTTTCACAGGACAACTTCCAAGGACAATAATATTTAATTTAAATCCAAACGATAATTCTACAATAGGTACAATTTTAGGGTGTTTCCAAGAAGCCCCATTTTTAAGTAAGATACAACAAGGGGCGGCATGGTGGTTTAACGATCACAAAAACGGAATATTAGACCAACTTATATCAACAGCAAATCTTGGGATTTTAAGTAACTTTATTGGTATGCTTACAGATTCTCGTAGTTTTTTGTCGTATGTAAGACATGAATATTTTAGACGAATATTATGTAATTTAATAGGAAATTTGGTTAAAAATGGCGAGTATCCATATGATATAAAAACATTGTCAAAAATAGTTTGCGATATATCATATAATAATGCTATTCAATATTTTAAGTTCAATGTTTAAAAAAAGGAGAACAAACAAGGGTAAACATGAAACATCAAAATGATAAAAAAAATGGAAATTATAGATGGATTATATGTTTTTTACTTTTCTTTGCAACAACTATAAACTATTTGGATAGACAAGTATTAAGTTTGCTACAACCATTATTATCAGAACGATTTGATTGGACAAATACAGATTACGCTAATATTGCGTCTGTATTTCAAATTTCTTACGCAATAGCGCTCCTTTTTGCTGGAAGGTTCATAGATTGGCTTGGTACTAAAAATGGATATATATGGTCAATAATATTGTGGTCAATAGGTGCAATAATACACGCATTTTCGATTAAAATAGGAAATGTAATTTCACCTTTATTTTTTAAGCTTGGGATTTTAATACCAACATCCGTAACTGGTTTTATCTTCGCACGTTTCATACTAGGAGTAGGAGAAGCAGGAAATTTTCCAGCAGCAATAAAAACTACGGCAGAATGGTTTCCAAAAAAAGAACGCTCTTTTGCAACTGGTGTTTTTAATTCTGGATCAAACATAGGTGCAATTATAGCCCCTTTAACTGTACCATGGATAGCAAAAAAATTTGGATGGGAAAGCACATTCATTATAGTTGGAGTTATTGGGTTTTTATGGTTAGCATTTTGGAAACGATATTATGACACCCCAAAAAATCTTCTTAAAAAAAATATAATAAATAAAATTGAATATGAATACATAATAGACAATGAAGAAAAATTAATTTTAGATGAAAAAAATGATAAAGATAAAATAAGATGGATTAATCTTTTAAAATACAAACAAACATGGTCCTTTGCAATAGGTAAATTTTTAACCGATGGTGTATGGTGGTTTTTTTTATTTTGGTTACCATCATATCTTAAAACAAAATATAATATGACAGGGATAGAAGTAATGTTACCGTTAGCCACATTATATAGTATGACAATGATTGGAAGTATATTTGGAGGATGGTTTCCATCATATTATATAAACAGAGGTATGAATGTCTACTCGGCACGTATGACATCAATGGTAATAATAGCATTATTCCCATTAACTGTACTTTTAGCACAACCACTAAGCTCGATAAATTATTGGTTCCCAATTGTGTTAATAGGAATAGGCGCCTCTGCACATCAAGCATGGTCTGCAAATATATTTACTACTGTGTCCGATATGTTCCCAAAAAAAGTTATTGCATCAGTTACTGGAATTGGAGGCATGGCCGGCGGCCTTGGCGGTCTTGTTACATCGAAAACAGCCGGATGGCTATTCGATTATTATAGATTATTTGGACAGATCGAAACTGGATATACTATAATGTTCACATTTTGTTCAATTGCATATATATTAGCATGGTGTATAATGAAATTACTTGTTCCAAAATTTAAACCAATAACAAGCTTATAATTTTTATTTTCTTTATTTTAATACATGTAAAATAAATTATGAAAAACAAGGAGATGTTTGATATATGGTAAAAAAAAGAGTAGTAACATTTGGTGAAATTATGTTAAGACTTGGAACTGACAATTATTATAGATTTACACAGACAAAAAATTACATGGCAACATATGGTGGTGGTGAAGCAAATGTTGCTGTATCATTAGCAAATTTTGGATTAGACGTACGTTTTATTAGTAAGGTACCAAAGCATGAAATAGGTCAAGCTGGAATAAATTCACTAAGAGAATATGGTGTTGATACTTCATTTATTACAAGAGGCGGAGAAAGAATAGGTATATATTTTATAGAAAAAGGAGCAAGCCAAAGGCCATCAAAAGTAATATATGACAGAAAAGATTCAGCTATAGCAAAATCAAGTGAAGCAGATTTTGATTGGAATGAAATTTTTGAAAAAACACAATGGTTTCATTTTACCGGAATAACACCAGCGTTGAGTAATAAAACATCAGAGATTTGTCTTCAAGCCTGTAAAATTGCAAAGAAAAAAAATATTACAATAAGTTGTGATTTAAACTTTAGAAAAAAACTTTGGTCAAAAGAAAACGCAAAAAAAACTATGGAAAAAATCTGTAAATTTGTTGATGTTTGTATAGCAAACGAAGAAGATATAGGAGATATATTTGGCATTAAGGCAAAGCATAGTGATGTAGCATCTGGAAAAATTAATTACGAAGATTATAAAGAAGTCGCAAAAGCTGTAGTTGATAAATTCGACTTCTCAAAAGTTGCAATAACATTGCGCAGCTCAATTTCAGCAAACGATAACCGCTGGGCAGCCATGCTTTACGATAAAAATAAATTTTATTTTAGTAAAGAATATTTAATACACATAGTCGATAGGGTAGGTGGAGGTGACTCGTTTGGAGCTGGTCTAATTTATTCATTAATTAACAATTTTTCACCTAATGATGCTTTAGAATTTGCAGTTGCTGCAAGTTGTTTAAAACACAGCATAGAAGGAGATTATAATCAAGTATCAGTAAACGACGTATTAAACCTTGTAAACGGAGACTCGTCTGGACGTGTACAAAGATAAAACCTTTAATAAAATAATGCAAATTCTTCAAATTTTACATACCAATAAATTGAGGGGTTCAATATGAAAATTACATTTAGATGGTACGGCGAAAATGATACAATTTCATTAAAGTTTATTAAACAAATACCTGGAGTTAGCGGTATAGTTTGGTCACTTCACGATGTACCGGCTGGTAATTATTGGGAAATGGATAAAATTAATTATGTTAAAAATTGTATTTGCAATGCTGGTTTTAACAATGATGTAGTTGAGAGTGTGAATATACATGAAGATATAAAACTTGGACTTCCATCAAGAAAAAAATATATTGAAAACTATAAAAATACTTTACGTAATCTAGGAAAAGCTGGTGTAAAAATTGTGTGTTATAATTTTATGCCAGTGTTTGACTGGACAAGGACAGATTTATATAAATTACTACCGGACGGTTCGACAGCTCTTTTTTATGAAAAATCAAAAATTGATAATATTGATCCATATAATTTTTTGAAAAATTTATCAAAACAAAAAGGATTATTATCAATGCCAGGATGGGAGCCAGAACGACTTTCAAAAATAAGAGAATTATTTAAATCATACGAAGGATTCACAGTAGAAAATCTTTTCGAAAATGCAAAATATTTTTTAAATGAAATTATTCCAGTTGCAGAAGAAAGCAATATAAAAATGGCCATTCATCCAGATGATCCACCATGGAATATATTTGGACTTCCAAGACTTATAACTTCTAAGGAAAATATTAAAAAATATTTAAATCTTGTAAACAGTCCATCAAATGGACTGACTTTATGCACAGGATCATTGGGTTCATCGGATAAGAATAATATTATTGATTTAATAGAAACTTATCATGATAAAATATTCTTTACCCATATCAGAAACATAAAACGTTTTGAAAACGGAGATTTTATAGAAAGTTCACATCGTTCGTGTGATGGTTCATTGGATATCACTGAAATAGTGCGTACGTTTCACAAATTGGGATTTAATTACTATATTCGCCCAGATCATGGAAGACATATTTGGGGTGAAGAATCTCGTAAAGGACTACATCCAGGATATGGCCTTTACGATAGAGCATTAGGAATTATGTATATACTCGGTATTTGGGATGTACTTGATAGACAAAATAAAAAAAAATAATTAAGGGATTTATATGTTAGAGCTGAAAAACAAAAAACATGTTATTGAAAATAAAATAAATTTCGAAAAAAAAAATATTCACGTTGGAAACATCGATAATTTAAAACTTTATCAAAAAACCCTATGCTCTCCAACATGGGTTCATTTCGGAGCTGGTAATTTGTTTAAAGGTTTTCACTGCGTAATTGCTCAAAAATTAATTGAAAAAAGAATATCAGACAAAGGAATAATTGTAGTTGAACCATTTGATTATGAAATCATAGAAAAAGTGTATAAGCCACATGACAACCTTAATTTACAAGCTACCATGTGTGTTGATGGAAATATAAAACTATGCGTAATTTTAAGTATTACCGAAAGCATAGCTGCAAATAGTAATGATAAAATATCCTGGAAACGACTCTGTGATATATTCACGGCATCTTCATTACAAATGGTAACATTATCGATTACAGAAAAAGGCTATGAACTCAAAGAAGTTGACGGATCATTTAAAACAAATATATTAGAAGAATTCAATAATGGAATATCAAATCCAGAAACTGCAATGACTAAATTAACATTACTAATGTATGAACGATATAAAAGTAACAAATTACCAATAGCACTTGTTAGTACAGATAATTTTTCACATAATGGTGATAAATTAAAAGACGCACTTATAACAGTTGCGAAAGAATGGTTATCTAGAAAATATATTGATAAAAAATTTATAGACTATTTGTCAGATGATAGAACTGTTTCATTTCCGTTAAGTATGATTGATAAAATAACACCATATCCATCACAAATAGTAAAAAAACATTTGAATAAAATAGGTTTTACAAACTGCGAAATTATAAAAACATCTAAAAATTCTATAATTTCTTCATTCGTAAACACAGAAGAGATAGAATACTTAGTAATTGAAGATAAATTTCCAAATGGACGTCCAAATCTAGAAAATGTAGGTGTTTATCTTTGTGATAGAAACACAGTTGATAAAGTTGAAAAGATGAAAGTATGCACGTGTTTAAATCCATTGCATTCTGCACTTGCAATATTTGGATGTATATTGGGATTTACATCAATTTCTGATGAAATGAAAGACAAAGAACTCGTCAAATTAATTTCAAAAATAGGTTATGACGAAGGAATGCCAGTGGTTGTTGATCCTAGCATTATCAATCCATTAGATTTTATACATGAAGTTATTAATATACGTTTTCCAAATCCAAATATACCAGATACGCCACAGCGTATTGTAACAGATACATCTCAAAAACTTGGAATACGATTTGGCGAAACAATCAAGCTCTATTTAAAACGTTCAGACTTAGATATAAATTCATTAATATTCATACCATTAACAATAGCCGGGTGGTTTAGATATCTTATAGGAGTAGATGATGATAATAATAAATTGATTTTAAGTCCAGACCCACTTATGCCGTATTTACAGGCTTGTTTAAAAAATATAAAACTTGGATATCCAGAATCATCAAATGATAAATTAAAAACAATTTTATCAAATGAAAAAATATTTGGAATTAATCTCTATACAACTAGCCTCGGAGGAAAAATAGAAAAATATTTTAAAGAAATGCTTACTGGAAACGGAGCTGTACGTGAAAGTTTAAGAAGACACTTAGGAACATAATTGTCTTCATTGAAATATGAATCCCGTACCTTGGCATGTATGACATCTATTTGTAATTGTAAAAAATAGTGATCCACTTTTTCTTTCCCTAGTCATTTCTATGAGTCCAAACTTTGTCATAGGTAGTATTTTTATTTTAGCTTTATCATTAGCAGTAAATTTTCGAAGTTCGTTTAAAATTTTTTCTTTATTTGATTTTTCTTTCATATCTATAAAATCTATAATAATTATACCGCCAATATTTCTCAGCCTCAATTGTTTTGCAATTGTTTCCGATGCTTCAAGATTAGTTATAAAAGCAGTCTCCTCCCTTGTAAGTCTTGATATAAACCTCCCGCTATTCACATCTATTGCACAAAGAGACTCGACTTCTTGAATAATAATGTGACCACCAGAATTAAGATATACTTTATTTGAATATAGTTCATTTATTTCATTTTTAACACCGTGCATTTCGAATATTGACGTTTTTAAATCATAAAATGCGATTTTATTAATTAATTTTGGAGACATAATTTTTACAAAATCAAAAATATCATCAAATTCTTTTTTTGAATCTATATGTATAAATACGATATCATCCAAAGAATAATTTCTTAAAATTCGAAATACCATATTTAAATCTTTATAAATCAAATTACTCGACCTTACATTTTCAAATTTTTTAACTATTGATATCCAAATTCTTACTAAATAATCGATTTCTTTTTTAATTTCACTATCTTTTATTCCATTCGCCTCAGTTCTTATTATTATACCACCACTTATATTCTTTTTTTTTATTATTTCATTAATTATATTTTTTAATCTATCGCATTCTGTTTTATTTCTGATTTTTCTTGATATATTTACACTATTATTAAACGGCATATACACAACAAATCTACCAGTCAATGAAATATTACTCATTGTCACTTTAGGTCCTTTATTATTTATTGATTCTTTGTATACTTGAACTATAATATCTTGATTCAGTTTGACAATATTTTCTTTATTAAATTTAACAACATCATTAATATCAAGATACGCGTTTTTGTTAAGGCCAATATCAACAAACATAGACCCTAACGCAGGAACAATTTTTTTAATATTTCCTTTGTATATATTATTTAATATGTTTTTATTATTTTTATTAACAAAAAAATCAGAAAGTATTCCATTTTCAATTACAGCAATTCTTGTTTCTTCAGATAATTTATTAACTACAATTACCACTTTTTTTTTTATATCTTTCATGTTTCATTAATAACCTATTTTACGAAAGTCAACAATATATAAAAACAGTAATGCTTCTTTAAAAAAATCTTTTAAATTATAAATTATTATCATCACTTAAAAAACATTAAACGTAAAATAATAATATAAGCTAACATTACTTACCTACATATATAAAAATACATACATGATTTACAATCTACTTTATCTTTACTATCAAATTCAAATTCTTCACGTAAATTTATATCATCTAAAATTGATTTAATAATACAAATACATTTGTCATATATTTCTTTTTGTTTTGGGAATTCAATAAGCCTTATATTCTTTATATCATAAATTGCACATTCTGTTTTTGTAAAACCGGTCTCATTCTCATATATATATTTATAAAGAGGAAGCTGTAACGACTTAATCGCTTTCTTTATATTTTGTCTGTCAAAGTTGTCATATAGCAAACTGAAATACTTTTTTGAAATAATAAAATCATTGATCGATCCAGTTTTATAATCAAGTATTGCGTAATTTTCATCACAATTATCTACCCTGTCAATTCTGCAGCCTAATTTATAAATGTTACCAAAATCAGTTTTAATATTTGAAAAATACTCTTTTTCAGATTCACAGATAACTTTATAAGACCTTTTCCTTTCATTATGTAAAACTTTCATCATTTTATGTACTAAAACCTCCTTTATCATAAAAGTATCTTCTCTAAATTTAAAATTTGAAAAATTATTAAAACTATTTTCAAACTTATTTAAATATTCCTTTTCAAATTTTAAAGATTGAATTTTATTGAAATCAAGATTTTTATGTAATGCGATTTTTAAAAAACCGTGAATAAAATCACCTATATCTCCACTTGAAAGTTCACTGCCAATTTTTATACTACTTTTAAGCAATAATATATATCTGAAATAAAATTTAAGTCTACAATTTAAATATGTATCAATTTTGCTATATGTATAAACCATATTTTTAAGATATTCATTAATTTTTTTTGTTTTTGTATATTTTCGTTTATTATTATGTCGTTTTACAAAAAAATTAGACAAAACGAATTTATTTATTCTTATTGCGTCAATGTCTTTATTCTCAAATTGTTTATTCCAAATAATTGACTCTATAAATCTACTTCTTTCGTCTTTTCCATTATCAGGATATATAAAATTTAAATTTTTTGCCTTTGCAATGAGTCTATCAAAATGATACTTTTGTATCTCAAATTCTTTCTTTGCCATTTCAATACCAAGGTTAAACATTATATTTTTTGGTATAAGAGAATATTCTTTTTTTATAGCAGGAATTGAAGATTCTATCATACTGACAATAAATACATTTTTAAAAAAAAGATTTCTTGATTCTAAAAATCCAAGTATTTGCACACCATTCAACGATGAACCAAATAAAGATATTTTTTTATTTTTTATTATTTTCTTCAAGATATCAAAAATTTCTTCATCATAAAATTTAGTTGTTGAAATTTCGCAAAACTTAAATTCCTTTGATAAATTTAGCAACAACTCCATTGCTTCAATGTTTAAATAGTAACTACTAACTGCACTTAATAAATAAATTTTTTTCAAAAAAAAATTTAAAACATCAGATAAACGACTAAATGTATCGATATTCTCCCATAATATAAAAAAATAATAGAAAATATCTTTTAATATACCTAGTATTTTTTTTTGTGAAATATATTCCCAAGCCTGTGATATTGTTATACTAATTTCGTTAATAAGTTGTTCGTTGTTAATAATTTCGTTAAAAGAAACAAATGCCCTACCTTTTAGATTGCTTTTCGAGTTTACATCTAAAAACTCTTCTATTTTATGAGCAATAATTCTTGATATAGAATTTTCTCCAAAAAATCTCATATTCTTTACAAGTGGATTAGTCAAAACATTTATAATATCTTTCGAGTAATAATATTGATCTTTTTTTGAAAGCTGTGCTTTTACAATTGCGTTTAATAAACAAAAAACGGATGTTTTTTCTGCTGGATAACCAATGGAAACGTTATAATTACCTGTAACTATTGAAATCTCTGACGTAATTGATTGCAGTATTTTTGGATCAGGTACAATAATAACTGTATTATTAAGCTCTTCTTTAGAATAATTTTTAATCAAATTTTTTAATAGAGACCCTTGTGATTGATCGTCAAATGTAGAATATATATTTAATTTGTAATCATCTTTCTTGATTTTGATATTTGGAAGTGGCACATTGAATGCAGAATACAAATGTGATAATATTCCATAATCATTTGGATTTCCTTGAGTAAATATAGTCAGTTTTCCAATTTTACCAATTTTATTAAAAATTTCGATTTCTGTTTTATGTAAATAAAATGGGGCTATCAAAATAATTTCATCAAAATTACATGAAAGCAAAGAAGAATTCATGAATGTAGCCTTTAAAAGGCTATATCCTTTTGTAATTTTGAAATTATTATCCAATATATCGTGAAAATTATTTCTTATCTTAAAAATATTTTTTAATAAATCATTAATAGTATTTGGAACATCGTACCCTATTTCCGCATTTGTCATTACAGTTTTTATTTTCTCATCACACACATTTTCAAGGTCTAGCTGTTCTATAAAAAATAATATTTCAAACGCCCAGTCAATAAACGACGCAAAAGAAGTCTGATTATTTAGTAGCGATGGTGTATTTTTTTTTATTATTTCAAATATTATGAATGCAGCTTCAAGATCAGATATTTTTACAAATTTTGTATTATTAAAAATAATTTCTTCAACAAATTCATCATTTGTAAAAAATTTTGGTGGAAAGAATGGCTTATTTCGTTTTAGCGCAAGTTTTTTTTTAATAAACAAAAATGGCCTCTTGCCACCACTTATTATTGCCGTGTTTTTTTTTGATTTAAGGACGTAGTCAGAAGTAAAGTTTATTATGTCATCATGAATGTCTAAATTTATTATCTTCATATATACAAAATAATTTAATATTTGTATTGTGTAAACTTATATCAATACATACAATAAAATTCTAAACTGAATTGTTTATCTTACAGTCACTTCAAAATTAAAAATAAAAAACAGTGATTTTACTTACATCGTTTCATGATAGCCATTTCAATATCAACTGTATATGCAAATATTGCCTTTTCTGGGTAAATTTCAGAAACAATACTAATATATTTTTTGATCTGCTTCTCATTTATTTTTTGAGTATAAATTGAATTTTTAAAATCTATTATCACAACTTTTTTATCATTAATTATTAACTTATCAATTCTGAATGATTCTCCATTTTTATCAACAATTTCTATTTCATTATATATAATATTATTATTAGGCATAAATAAATTTAACACTTCCCTTGAAGCAAATAAATTATAAATTTTTTTTCTTGTAAATTCAGTATTGTCAAAAGGAAATTTTTTTCTTGTAAATTCAAGCGCATTATTGATAGCAATCTCCATATTACCGTTTTCAACTGATACTATTTTTGACAAAGCATAATGCACGATCATGCCATTTCTTTTCACTTTATTTATATCAAATTCACTTTTATTTGCACTTTTTAAATATTTTTGTATATCATTATAATTATCAACAGATTCATCAATAATTTTGTTCTCTTCTATTTTTTTTTTTGAAGTATATATGCGTTTATCACCCACGCTGAAATTTTTACCATTAAAAAATACTTGCGCCATATTATTTAGAATTCCGCATTTAGGGGGAACAATGCCATAAAATTCATACTCCGCTCTTGTCATTGAAACGTAAAATACATTAAATTCAGACAATAATAAATCTTCTTTATATTTTTTATATATTTTATTTGCTTTTTTTGAAAATTTTGAAATATTTTCAGATATATTCAATAACTTTATTTTCTCATTAGAGTCATCAAAATATGGTTTCTCTAAAGGTCTTTCCAAAAAACTAAGAAACGGCATTATTACAACTGGAAACTGAAGCCCCTTTGCCTTATGTACAGTCATTACTTTTATTCCATCACCAAATGTATTTTTTATACAAAACAATTCATCGTCATCATTTAATTTATTAAAATATTCTAAAAAATCCTTAATACCAGAATTGCGTATTTCAAAATTTTTAATAAATTCCAAAAAACACATCACGAATATTTTGTTTTCAGGGAAATTTTCTATAATTTTAAACTTTGAAAGTATAGCAATTACCAATTCGTAAACAGGTACAAATCCAGCCTTAATAAAAAAAAATTCAAAATACTCACTCCATAAACCGCTATATTTTTCCATAAAAATCTTATAAAAAGCCCACGTTGCATTTTGTGTGCCACAATCAAAAATAAATTCTTCGAATTCAGAAGTTTTAATACATGAAATCTTGCTAAAAATATCGCCAAGAATAAATGAAGAAAAAGATATAGTATCCACTGGAGAATTTATAAACATAAGCAATGAAATAATTTGTTTTATACATTCATTATTTTTTATGCTTAGCGCCTGTTGAGATTCAACTCCAATTTTATTTTTAAAAAGCCATGAGCTCACAGATGAAATTTCATTACGAGTTCTACACAAAACAGTAATATCATTAATATTAAATCTTTTTAAACATTGGAAAATAAATTCCATAAATTTTTTTTCTATTTCTTCTTCAACATTTTTACATGCTTTATCTATCATATATACTTCAACGTAACCATAATTATGTTCTACAATCGTATCTTGTTTAGAAAAAGAATATGTTTTAATAAATTTTGAAAAATTATACTCAGAATATTTTTTTTTATAAACTTTACTTAAAAAACATTTAATATTTTCGATTGAAAAAACATTATTATTAAAATCAACTATTACCTTTCCACTTCTAAAATTTTGTTTTAAATATCTATTATAAACACTGTATCCATAAAATTCATTTATTGCAGTATTAAAAATATTTGAATTTCCACCTCTAAATGAATATATTGCTTGTTTTATATCTCCAACGTAAAAAAATGTACCACCCTCAGACAAAATTTCATCTAAAAATCTCTTAATGCCAAGCCATTGTATCTGATTAATATCCTGAAATTCATCAATTAAAAAATGTTTATACCTTTCTGATAATCTATAATATACTTCTGGCATAATAAAATTATTTTTTTTAAAAAAATCAATCGTTTTCTTATTGATTTCACTCAAAAATATAATACCATTTCTTCTATTTAATTTATCAAACTCTAATAAAACCATATTATATATATAAATATAAATATTAAAATAATTTTCTATATAAAAATCACACAAAGACTCTATTCTTGTATTTATATCTTTCCAGGCTAAGTTTATACGATTATCAACCTTCTCATTTTTTTTGTATTTAATTATATCATGTGAAAATTCTTTTGGAATATTCATTGAAAAAAACATACTTTCTCCAAAACTTAAGGCTTTTTCAATTGCATTTAAATAATTTTTTTTTATTTGATTATTTTTTATAAATAGTTTCAATTCCTTTATTTTATTTATAATTATCCTACCTCTTGAAAATATCTCACATTTAAATAGTTTTTTATTGTTATATGAAATATCCTTACCAATTCCACCTGATTTTTCAAATACTTTTTTAATTTCTCTGTATATATCATATCTTGGAAACCAGCTTATTTTTTTTTCTAAATATTGTGATAGGTATTGTGAGACAATATTTTTCATGTTTTTTGAGGTATGTGTCTTTTGCAAAAAAAAATCTAGCGAAAGCAAAAGATCATCTGAATAATCTTGTTCTATAATGAAATTAGGTGATATGCCAACATTTATAGCACAAGATTTCAAAATATGATTTTTGAAACTATCTATAGTACTTATGTTAAAACTGTCATATGATTCAAAAACATTTTTTAAAATAACAATACTTCTCTTTGCCAATTCGTTTCTTGTTAAATTCAAATCATTGAAAAAATCACCAACATCTAAACATAAAGCCGCCTTCTTTAGATAATTTATAATTCTACGCTTCATTTCAACAGCGGCTTTATTTGTGAATGTAATAGCTATTACATTCCTAGCCTTAATATTTTCTTTATCGTTAAGCAAAAGATAAAGATACCTACCTACAAGAGCATAAGTTTTTCCAGAGCCAGCAGATGCATGTACGGAAATTACTTGAGATTTATTCATCATATTTGATTTTGCATTTAAACATTATTTTGTCATGTAAAAATAATCTGACAATTTTATTAAATACATTTATTATAATAGATACTTTTCTGAAATTTCTCTTTTAATATCTCTTTTTTTTATAATTTCTCTTTTATCATATATGTTCTTACCTTTTGCAAGACCTATAAGGATTTTAATTTTATTGCTGGAACCAATATAAATTTCTAACGGAATAGCTGTAAATCCCCTTTTTTTTATTTTCATATAAATTTTTAATATTTCAAATTTATGCATCAAAAGCTTTCTTCTTCTTTTAGGATTATAATCAATAATATCTGTGGACATGTATTCATACGGATCTATAAACATATTCTCAATAAATGCTTCACAATTATAAAGTTTCACAAAACTATCAACAAAATTTACCCTAGATTTTTTTAATGATTTAACTTCATATCCAAATAGAACAATACCAGATTCAAATTTTTCAAAAATTTCATAATTATAATATGCTTTTTTATTTGATAACAATTTCTTTTTTTTCATTTAACATTCGTCAAGAATATTTTCTATTTAAGTAATAATTTTCATAATAAATAACATATTACACTGTAAGTTAAACTGTTATATATAAATGAGAATAATAAAAATACTTTTTACTAGCCGACGATAGGATTCGAACCTACGACCTGCGGTTTACAAAACCGCTGCTCTACCAACTGAGCTACATCGGCATTTTTTGCTATAATAACGAGTATGGATTATTTTGATAATAAAGATAAAAACTATTGTTTAAAAAAACGAACACGTAAATATTTCTTTAACAAACAAATAAACATTATACTAATAATAACAATAACTACTTTTATAAGTGGATCAATACCGTATTGTTCGCACATTATCGCTAAAGACTATATTGTAAAAATCAATAATACAAAAATATCAACAAAAATTTTTAATCTATTCACACTTCTACACTATAATTCTATAAAAAAATCCACAAGTAAACAACTAACAAATAGAGATTTTAACAAAGTACAAATAGATACAATAAAATATTTAATAGAAGATGAAATTTTATATCAACAATCAAAACTCTATGGAATTATAGTCACAAATAAAGAGCTGAGAACTAATTTGCGCAATTTTGAAATATTTAAAAACAACAACGTTTTTGATAAGAAAAAGTATTACTCATTTTTAAAACATATACGAATGAGCCCAAAAGAATACGAAACAATGATTAAGAAGCAAATATACAAAAATAAATTAAAAATCATAATAACATACTCTATAAAATTATGGAATTATGAACTTAATAATTTTTCAAAACAAAATCACGAAATGACAGAAAAAACAATTATGAAGAAAAAAATAGACACCATCACGAACAACTGGTACTTAGATACTTTAAAAAAATACAAAATAAAAATAAACAACAACAAAATAAATATGTCATCTAAAAACTTAATCGATATACTGCTAAAAACATGAAAAAAATATTATAATACTAATCAAAAGAACTCACGCTCTGCATTTGCATAAAAATACAACAAAATTGCTTTTTGACTATGAAGTCTATTTTCAGCCTGTGTAAATATTGAATGCTTATGTTTATACATAATTTCAGATGTAATCTCATTCCCCCTGGTTGCTGGTAAACAATGCAAAACAATACATTCAGAAGAGGCCATTTTTAACAAATCATTATTCACCTGATATGGAGTAAAAATTTTTTTTCTAATTTCCATTTCGCTTTCATATCCCATTGATGTCCATACGTCAGTATATATTACATCTGCATTCTTTACATCGTAAATATCACTTGTAATTTTAATTTTTGCATCACTCAATGAAGCATATTTAAATGCCTCGCTCAAAATATCTTTATTAGGTAAATATTTTTTAGGTGATATAATTGTAAAATTAAGACCTAGAACAACAGAGATTGCAAGTAACGAATTTGACACATTATTGCTATCACCTATATAAACAATTTTTATTTTTTTTAAATCATTAATTATTTTTATGTTATATAATTCCATAATAGTCATTATGTCAGCCAAACTCTGACATGGATGCTCTTTATCTGATAAAGCATTTATAATTGGTATTGTAGAATACTTCGCAAATTCTTCAACATCACAATGTTTAAAAGTTCTTACGATAAGTCCATCTAGATAACTTGATAAAACAATAGCTGTATCATGTATAGACTCTCCTCTTTTACGTTGCAAGTTCTCAGGCTCAAGTGAAATCGGTATTCCACCTAATTGAACTATCGCTGTAGAAAACGAAATTCTTGTTCTCGTTGATGGCTTTTCAAACATCATGCCAAAAATTTTACCTTTAAAAATATCAAAATGCTCTTTTTTACTTTTAATATTGAGTGATTCTGTCAACAAAATATTTATCTCTTTAGCTTTCAAATCGTAAATTGACAACAAATCTTTTTTTAACATATAACTTCCATATAAACATTAAATTTTTATATAAATCAATACAATTAATATGCTTTTTACAGCATATTTAAGTTCTATCATAAATACTGTTATAAATCAATAATTATTTCATATATACAAGTAAATTAAATCAAATTTGGCTAATCTTATCTGTTTTCATCTAATAAAAAAACAACAACCCCTCCAAAAGTTAATATGGAAAAGTTGTTGTTTTTTTTGGTCAACGTACATTCGGAACTGCAAAAAAAACATGTTTAAAATGGACCAATGAATGAACTGTATAACAAATACATTCCATTATTATATCTACAAAATAAAACACCATGCGAATATTAATATATCTTTATGAATAATATAAAAGAATTTAAAAATTATTATTCACTTTTATCGTTATCATGTTGTTCATCGGTAGATTCACTATTTTTGTCCTGATTATCCTGTTTATCTTGATCTTGATCTGACACTATCTCATCACCAGAGGATAATATCTCATTTTTTTTCTCGTTCTTGTTTGTACACGCAGATAGTAACAAACCAAACGCAACCACAAACACACTAGCACTTACTAACATAGTTTTTCTCATTTTGGCACCTCTCCTGGAATAAACAATTTTAACAACGACCTTTATAATGCAAAATTTTATATTTTTAAATATATTTTTGCAAATCTTATATATATATACGCAATCTTTTTGAATTATTTATAGAGCACAAAATACCAATAGCACACATTGATGAAAAAATTGATGAACCGCCATACGAAATAAATGGCAACGGCACGCCAACTACAGGAATTATACCGGTTGACATGCATATATTAATCACTATATAAAATACAAACATAGTAATTATACCAATTGCAACAATTGAGCCATATCTATCATTAGATTTTTTTG
The DNA here is from genome assembly GCA_031255375.1 of Endomicrobium sp. The sequence goes on along the minus strand of JAIRSP010000008.1, from coordinate 15,894 downwards.
CTATAACAAATGCTCGTGAAATAAGGATAAAATAAAAAAATAACGTGATTTGCGACAAAATCAATCCACCTTCCTCAGCTATAACTGAAAAAATAAAATCTGTATGTTTTTCAGGTAAAAAACATAATTGCGTCTGTGTTCCTTTTTTAAATCCTTTCCCGATCAAGCCACCAGATCCTATCGCTATTTTTGATTGCGCTATGTTGTATCCAGATCTAACAGGATCAAATGCTGGATTTAAAAAAACCATAATTCTTTTTTTTTGATAATCTTTCAATGATCTTTCAATCACAATGGACGATAAACACCCAAATAGCATTGAAGTACATAAAATAATTAAATTTATTAATTTTTTAACTTTCAATTTTAACGAAAAATATAAACAACAAATTATTATTGATAATAATACAAATATAATAACATAAATGATATTAAATAAATATGACTTTAACAATAAAAACATTTTATTTTGCGAAAATAACAATTGTTGATGTGTATTAAAAAATGTATTTAAAATTGGTATAGATACAGAAAAAAAAATAAAAACTATAATGTAAAATAAATAAAATTTATTAGCTCCAGCAACAAAAAGAAGAATTAAAAGTACTGGAAAATATGATAACGTGGACGAAAAATCCGGTTGCATCATTATAAAAAAAACATGACCTATAAACATGGCGAATAATACAATAAAAAAAGAAATATTGTTAATTTTTTCTGATTTTTTATCAATAAAAGAAGCAACAGATAAAATAAACATTATTTTTACAATTTCAACTGGCTGAAATAAGGCAAAGCCAAAATCAAACCAAGATTTCGCCCCTTTTTTCACTGAACCAAAAATTAAAACAAGTATTAAAATTACAATTGATAAAATATAAATAAATCTATCAAAACGTTTATAATATCGATAATTAAAATTTGCAGTAAAGACAAGTCCAATTATACCTAAGCCAAATGCTAACAATTGAGTTAAAAGAAATCCAAACAACATATTATTATAACTGCTACATGCTGAATATATTGACATAAACCCTATAAATATTAAAATAATGACCGGAAAAACAAGTTTAAAATCTATAGGTAACAGAATATTTTTTGCTATATTAACAATTTTTCTACTCATTATGCTTTATTAAAATAAGCTTCATATATTTTTTTGCTGACCGGAATTGCGCTTGAACTAGCGCTCCCGCCATTTTCAACAACAACCGCCATTGCAATTTCCGGATTATTGGCAGGCGCATAAGAAGCAAACCATCCATGATCATATCCGCTGGCATTTTGTGCTGTTCCAGTTTTGCCGGCAATCTTAATATTTGAAATCTTACATCTGGTCCCAGTTCCATTTTCAACAACATTCAAAAGAGCTTCCTGTAAAATACTCCAAGTTGCGTATGACAGATCTATTTTTTTTTTAACACTCAATCTATGTACATAAATTACTTTGCCTGTGTTTTGGTTTATAATTTTGTCAACTATATAAGGATTATAATAAACACCATTATTTGCAATTGCACAAGCCATACATGCGACTTGAATTGGTGTTACCCAAAGTGCACTCTGGCCTATTGAAAATATAGCTATATCGCCAGAAAACCATCGTGTCCTTGAATTATAATTTGAAACAAATCCTTTTTTTTCATTTGGTAAATCTATTTCTGTTTTTTGATCAAAATAAAATTTTCTAGCATATTTTTCTAAATTCTTTACACCAACCTCAATGCCAAGTTTGTAAAAATAAACATTACATGAATGAATAATTGCAGAAAAAAGATTGATTTTTCCATGTCCATGTCTGTTCCAACAAGAATATTTTTTGTTTCCAATTGTAAAACTACCGTTACATTTAATCATTTTTTCATTATCAACAACACCATCTAGTTCCAATGCAGAAACAAAAGGTATTATTTTAAACACTGATCCAGGAGGATAAATAGCCTGTATTGCCCTATTAAAAAGTGGCAATTTTTTATCGTTCAAATATTTACTAAAACTATTCGAATGGATTTTATTAGCATCAAATCCAGGACATGAGACCAAGGCTTTTACAGCACCAGTTTTTACATCCAATACAACAACTGCCCCTTTTCCAGAAGTGCTATTTTTAAGAGCATTATAAGCAACTTTCTGCAATTCAAGGTTTACCGTTGAATGAACATTATATCCAACTTCAGGTTTAATATAATTAAACTTTCCAGTTTGATGACCAATTGCATTAGTTTCAATTTGCAATCTTCCATTTTTACCTCGTAAATATTTATCATAAAATCCCTCTATACCATTTTTACCTATATAATCTCCAATTTTATATCCATATTTCGATAATTCGTGTAATTCGTTCATACAAATTTCACCAACATGTCCAATCATATGACTTGTAACTTTAGGATAACAATAAAATCTATGTACTTTTTTTGAAATAAAAATACCATTCATATCTGTTTTTTTTTCCATTACTTTAAACATTTTTTCTAAGTTCAAATTGTCTGCAAGTTTTTCAGTTTTTTTATTTTTTAAACTATTATTTATAATATGGCTTATATCTTTCCCAAGAATTTTACTTAATTCTTTTACGTCTTTATCAGACGGAATATCGTTTTGTATAGATTGATAAAAGTAAACATTAAAAGTAGTTATATTTTTTGTAAGTACAATCTCATTTTCAGAATAAATATTCCCTCTTTGAGCACGGTCGACTATACTGAAAGAACTTTGCTTATCAGAAATTTTTTTATATTCATCACCTTTAACAATTTGCAAATAAAAAAGACGTATAAGTATACATACAAATATTAAAATAAAAAGTGTAAAAACTAATCTATACTTTTTAACAAAAACTTCATAAGAAAATTTTTCATTTTTATACCATGTCATTTATGAAAAACCAATTTACAATAAAAACAAAAAATAAAACAACATATTACTTTGTATGCTAATACGTTCATTGCTTTAAAAAATATTGTTTAATTTTTGTACTATCTTCCTTATCAATCAACTCCAAAGCATTAAAGATTAATGGAAAAATCAATGTTGTAACGATAATTTTTAGATAATATAAACTATGAACAAAATAGAATACACAATTTTTGTTCTTTGTAGTTACAAAATCAATAAAAACAAAACAGAGATAATAAACTATATTTGAAAAAAATGCAATAACAAATTTAAAAAAAATATTATTTACATCAAATTTTCTACAAAATGTACTAATAAAATAGCCGGTAACAGTAAATACCAATGCATTCGTTCCAAAAAAATCAATTAAAAAAACATCTGAAATCAAACCAAAAAAAAAGCCAAACAATTGTGCAAAAATAGCCTTTTTTGAAATATATAAATATATGATAAAAATCAATATAAAATTCGGGAAAAATTCAAAAACATTTATATATCTACAAAGAGTAAATTCAAATATCAAAAAAAAAATTATTATTCTCATATTTTTATTTCTGGTACAAAAACAATCACCTTACAAATAGTATCCAAATCAAAAAAAACATTAGCTGAAACAGTTTTAAAATCATCGTTCAGATTTTTACGAAATGTATTTGTCACAACAGCAACCAATGTGTTTTCAAAAAAAACTGAGCTTAATCCACTCGTAACAACTTCGTCGCCAACATCGATACTGATATTGTTTGGTATATATGAAATTTTCAATGAATGTGAATTAGTGCCTTCAGAAAGACAGTTAACTCCATTAATTTTTACTGGTAGAAAATATGACTTGTTAGTTATTAGTTCAACCTCTGATGAAAATGCGTGAGTTTTTACTATTTTGCCAGCAACGCAAAGTTTATCCTTTTTTTTACAAAACATTAATACAGGAAGCCCATTATAAAGACCATCTTTTTTACCCTTATTTATCGTGAAACATTTGCACCATTCATTTGAATTTCTGATTAATACCCTTGCAAATACAGGCATTGTATTTTTTATTTTTTCTAATTTTAACGCCCTCAACAATTCATTATATTCACCAACAATAATACTATAATTAAATAGTTTACATATCAATTTTTGATTTTTTTGCTTATAAAAAACATTTTCATCATATAAATCAATGATAGATTTCTTATTTTTTATAAAATTTTCAAACGAACAAAAAACACGATCTGTTAAATTAAAAACTGAGTAAGACAGGAAATAAATAGTATTACTTATATTTTTTACAATACAATTGCGTCTTGCAACAATAAAAAATAAACTAATCAAAAAAAGAACAAAAAATGCAAAATTATTTCGTTTCATTCTTCTATATATGTACTCATTTTTAATGATTTACATAAACACATTTGTTTAAAGTCAAATATTTATACTTTTCATAAAACTTGATATTCCATCACTGCTATACTTATCTAACTCCTCCAAACATACGCCCGTCCCCCTTACAACAGATGTTAGTGGATCATCAACAAGTTTAATAGGAAGTTTTGTTTCTTGTGACAAAAGCTCAGGAAGTCCTTTTATAAGTGAACCACCGCCACTCAATGTTATCCCGCTATCAACAAGATCAGCGGCAAGCTCAGCCGGGGTTTCTTCAAGTACATTTTTTATAACATCTATTATCTTTCTTACCGGCTCCAATAATGCACTTCTAACTTCTTCTGAGCTAATAGTAATTATTTTTGGCAAACCAGTAATAAGATTTCTTCCTTTCACGTCAATCGATGCTTCGTCTGCAAATGGAAAAACAGATCCTATTTTCATTTTAACTTCTTCTGCAGTATTTTCACCTATAGCAAGATTGTTTTTTTTTCTAAAATACTGCACTAATGCTTCATCCATTTTATCGCCTGCAATCTCAACTGATTTTGCAACAACCATACCACCTAAAGATATAACGGCAACTTCAGTTGTTCCTCCTCCTATATCAACTATCATATTTCCCTTAGGTTCTTGAACTGAAATACCAGAGCCAATAGCAGCTGCCATCGGCTCATCAATAAGATAAACCTCTCTCGCACCTGCTTGTTCAGCTGATTCTCTAACAGCCCTTCTTTCAACTTCTGTAATACCTGAAGGTACGCCTATAATCATTCTAGGATGAAGAAATGTAGTTTTTTTATGAACTTTTTTTATAAAATATCTTATCATTCTTTCTGTTGCATCAAAATTTGCAATAACACCATTTCTTAGAGGCCTTACAGCTATAATGTTCATTGGGGTCTTACCAAGCATTTTTTTTGCTTCTTTTCCAATAGCTAAAACACGTTTAGTATCACGCTCCATAGCAACAACTGAAGGTTCTCTTAAAACAACATCATGGCCTTTAATAAAAATAAGTACCGAAGCTGTACCTAAGTCTATCCCCATATCATTTGAAAATAATCTAAAAATACTATTCAATATCATCTTGCATATTCCGCCTATATATTTTTGATTCTAATTAAGATATAAAATTACAAAAACTCTTAATTAACCAGCTTTATCATTGCCAATTCTGAATTATCTCCACGTCTAAACCCCAATTTAAAAATCTGAGTATAACCACCATGTCTATCGTTGTATCTTGGAACTAAAACATCAAAAACCTTTTTTACAACACTTTTGTTATTTATTTTCGTGTTCAACGCACGTACTGCACATAAATTATTCTTTTTTGCTTTTGTTATAAGTTTTTCAGAATAACTCGCAAGCTCCTTCGCTTTAGAAAGGGTAGTTATTATTTTTTCATGGAAAAATAAATCAGTCGCTAGATTACGAAGTAGCGCTTTTCTATGTGAACTTGTAATACCAAGCTTACTACCATTATATGTTTTTATCATTTTTTTCTCCATTATTAACTTTCATTTTAAATGACAAATTTAATTCTCTAAGTTTATTCTTTATCTCTTCAAGGGAACGCTTACCTAAGTTATCAAAACTCAATATATCTCTTTCGCTCAACTCAACAATGTCTTTTACAGTAAAAATGTTAGCATTTTTTAGGCCATTTAATGTTCTAGTTGAAAAATTCATAACATTTATCAACTGATCAAAAATTTTTTCATTTTCACAAACATTGTTACTGTCTTTATTATTGTAATCGTTATATTTATCATCTATAAAAGTATCAAGACTATTTTTTAATATAATCGCAGATTGTGAAAGTGCACAATTTGGTGATACAGTTCCATCGGTCCATATCTCCATAACAAGTCTATCATAATTAATAACCTGCTCAACACGTGTATTTTCAACTTCATAATTTACTTTTATAACAGGAGAAAACAATGAATCAATAGCTATACTTCCAAAATTATCATCATTCAAACTTACCTCTTCTGCAAGTACATACCCATTACCTGTAGAAACACGTAATTCCATTTCGAGTGATGCCTCAGTATCAATGTTTGCAATTTCTTGTTCTGGATTCATTATTTCAACACCAGACTTAGGTTTAATATCGCCTGCTGTAATCCTTCCAATATTTTTAGCACTTAAATATAATGTTTCTGATTTTTTAGAATTTAATTTAACTCTTACTTTTTTTAAATTTAAAATAATATGAGCTACATCCTCTTTAACACCTTTTATAACAGAAAATTCATGTAATGCATCTTTAATTTTTACTGAAGTAATAGCTGCCCCGTCAATACTTGAAAGTAAAATCCTTCTTAATGAATTACCTATTGTATATCCATAGCCTCTATCAAAGGGTTCAATAATAAAACGACCATAAAACTTTGTGGCAGTTTTTTTATCTAAAACTAACTTACGTATTTTTTTTAAATCAATAATTTTCATTTATTTACAACCTCGTTTATAAACTTTTCGCAACTTGTTAGTTTTATTTTGAATAGTATTCAACAATAAGTTGACTATTTATACGACAAAGACATTCATTAACAATTGGCTCACTCACAACAATTCCTGCAGCTTTATTCTTGTCGAAATTAAGCCATGTTGGAACATTTGATATTGGTTTATCAAGAAGTTTTTTTATAACAATATTTGACTTGTGTTTTTCAGGAACTGTTATTAAATCACCAATTTTTAATTGATAACGTGGAATATTTATTTTCTTTTTATTAACAAAAACATTTCCATGATTTACAATTTGTCTTGCCATTTTTTTAGATAAAGCTAAACCTAAACGATATACTACATTGTCAAGTCTTAATTCAAGTAATTTAATTAAATTATCTCCAGTTGATCCTTTTATTTTTTCCGCAATTTTATAATAACGACTAAACTGTTCCTCAGTCAATCCATATATTCTTTTCGCCTTTTGCTTTTCTCTTAAATGCCTTGCGTAGTCTGACATTTTAGTTTTTAAATAACCATGTTGTCCTGGACTATTTTTACCTCTTTTTTTTTCAACAATACAATTTACAAAACATTTTTCTCCCTTAAGAAAAAGCTTTTCTCTTTCACGGCGACACAGTTTACAAGATGATCCCAAATAACGTGACATCTACAATAGACCTCCGTCCAAAATTTAAGACAAACTAAGTTATCAAAATACACTACAAAAACAAATATACTTACAACAAAATAACAAAAACAATCTTTATGACCTAAAAAACTAACAAAAAAACATAATTCATATTTTATACTCTTCTCAGTTTTTGCGGACGACACCCATTGTGAGGAATAGGTGTAACATCTTTTATTACGGTTATATCAAGTCCAGAACTTTGCAGTCCTCTTATGGCGGTTTCTCTTCCAGGTCCTGGACCGTTAACAAAAACAGCAACCCGTTTAACACCCATGTCAATAGCTCTTTTACCAACAGTATTTGCGGCCATTTGAGCAGCAAATGGAGTTCCTTTTTTAGTGCCTTTAAACCCTGAACAACCTGCAGATGACCATGTTAACGTATTGCCATTTTCATCAGATATATTAACAATAGTATTATTGAAAGTAGATAAAATATATGCATTAGCTACATTACCGATATATTTTTTTTTCCTAGAAATACTTTTTTTTGTTTCAACCATACTTTTCTTCGCCTCCCATATATAATAACACAAAAAAATAAAATTATTTACAATTTATCATCATTATTTTTTTTTACCAGGAACAGCTTTATTGCCAGCTCCAATTGTTTTTCTTTTTCCGCGTCTTGTACGCGCATTAGTCCTAGACCTTTGGCCTCTTACTGGAAGGTTTTTTCTATGTCTAGATCCTCTATAACTTCCTATATCTACAAGACGTTTAATGTTTGCCTGAGTTTCTCTCCTTAAATCACCTTCAACTTTTAAATTTGTTGATATAAGATTGTTTATCTTATTAACTTCTTCATCTGTTAAATCACTAATTTTTTTTTTAAAATCCAAAGAAAGAGCAGCAACAATTTCATTTGATATTGAAGGCCCAATACCATAAATGTATCTTAATGCTATGCCAAGTTTTTTATTTTTTGGTAAATCTACTCCAGATACACGTGCCATTATCATTTTTCTCCTTCGAATTTTTTGCTAATTATTTTTTTTATTTATCATAAAATCAATAATAAAAATACATAAAAATAATTTTTTATTATTACAATTGTTTATCCTTGTCTCTGCTTATGCTTTGGATTAGGACAAATCACTCTTAAAATGCCATTTCGTTTTATCACTTGACATTTTTGACAAATTGGTTTCACTGACGCTCTAACTTTCATTTTATGCTCTCAATATTATATTTTGAACTATTTTTCTCTATAAGTTATTCTGCCTCTTGTTAGATCATAATGAGAAAGCTCAACTTTTACTTTATCTCCTGGAAGTATTTTTATATAATTCATCCTCATTTTACCGCACATATGTGTTAAAATTACACGGCCACCATCAATCTCAACTCTAAACATGGCATTTGGCAAAGATTCTATTACTTTTCCTTCAACAATAATCTTTCTTTCTTTAATCATTCTTGTTTTATACCTTCGTTAAAATTTCATATCCATTTTTTGTCACTAAAACTGTATGTTCAAAATGTGCACTTAGGCTACCATCTCTAGTTACAACTGTCCAACCATCATTTGATATACAAACCTCATGCCCACCAACATTAACCATCGGCTCTATCGCGAGTACAATTCCAGGTAAAAGTCTCAGTCCAGTATTAAACTCACCAAAATTAGGAATTTGTGGATCTTCGTGAAGATGCTTACCAATGCCATGTCCGACAAAATCTCTTACAACTGAAAAGCCAGCATTCTCTGCAGTTTTCTGTATTGTAGATGAAATATTGCCTAATCTTCTTCCAGGCAATATTTCTAAAATTCCGTTATTTAAAGATGTTTCAGTAACATTAATAAGTCTGCTTACAGTATTAGAAACGTTTCCAACTGTGTACGTCCTAGCTGCATCACCATAATATCCTTCATAAATAACACCAACATCAACAGAGACTAAATCGCCATTATTGAGTACACGAGAATAACTTGGAATTCCATGTACAACTTCATTGTTGATCGATACACACGTGGACGATGGGAAAGTATTTCCATGTACACCCTTAACGCCAATGAATGCAGGTAACATTTTCAATGATCTTATATATCTTTCAGAAAAAATATCTATATCCTTAGTTGTAGCACCAGGTTTTATCACATCGTAAAGCCTCTGCAATACTTCAGCAACAGCCCTGCTGGCAATCCTCATTTTTTCAATTTCTCTTTCTGTTTTCAATTCTATATTTTGTCTTTTTAGAAACATAGTCGTTTTTTTTATTTTATCTAACAGCATGAAATATAACTACTTATTTGCATGAACACTTTTTTTTCATTTTCTAATCCATCAATAACAACTAACAGATTTTTTTTTTTGTAATAATCTATTAAAGGTTCAGTTTGATTTTTATAAACTATAAACCTATCTATAAGAATATCTTCTTTATCATCATTTCTCTGAATTAAATCAGAATAACAATAATCGCATTTACCGTTTTCTTTTGGTGGCAATTTTACAATATTGTAACTTGCGCCACATCTACAAATTCTTCTACCAGTTATTCTGTTGATTGCTTCATTAAAATCTATATCTATAAAAAAAACTTTATCGATTTTTATATTTTTTTTCTCTAATATAAAATTTAATCTATTAGCTTGTGTTATGTTTCTTGGAAATCCGTCTAAAATAAATCCATTATTTACATTTTCTCTTTCTAGTTTTTCATTTATAATATTAACAATTACATCATCAGGAACAAGTTGTCCAGATGAAAGAATTACATCTATAGTCTTATCATATTCTTTTGCTTTTCTAAGCATATCACCTGCAGAAAAATGCAACATATTAAAATTCTCTACAATATTCTTTGCCTGAGTTCCTTTGCCAGCGCCAGGTGGACTCAAAAGTATACAGTTCATAGTTTTTTTATGTAATTATGTTATCATTTTCTCCTTATTTTATAACCATCTTTAATAAGATCTTCATAACGATACATAATAAGATACGATTCTATTTGATTAATAGTATCCAACGAAACACCAACAACAATGAGCAACGTTGTTCCACCAAAAAAAAATGGCGATTTTAACATTGATTTTAAATAATCAGGTAAAACAGCCAATAGCGCAACGAATAAAGCTCCGCTAAGCGTAACTCTTTTTAAAATTTTTTGTATATATATAGAAGTTTGCTCTCCTGGCCTAATTCCATAAATAAATCCAGATGATTTTTTTATATTTTCTGCTAACTCCTTTGTGTTAAATGATATAGAATTATAAAAGTAACAAAAGAAAATTATAAGAGATACATAGAGAAAATTATATGCTATTGAACCACTGGAAAACAATTCCAAAACGTTTTTTACTAATGGTACCCCCCATATTGTCCAGTTTGGTGTAAACTGAACCAATGTGAATGGAATAGACAAAATCGATACAGAAAATATCACAGCAATAACACCTGACTGATCAATCTTTATTGGTAAAAAAGATGTTTGTCTATTATACATTTTTCTTCCAATCGCCCTTCTTGCATAGTGAATAAAAATTTTTCTTTGAGCTGTTTCAACCCAGATTACTAGAATAAAAACTAATGCAACAATCAAGGCAAGAATTAAAACAAGCAATGATGAAGCTTCTTTATTTATGAATTTTAAAATGTTTATCAACGCGTATGGAAGTCTTTCTACAATACCAGTAAATATTATAATGGAAACACCATTTCCTATTCCTTTTTCTGTAATTTGTTCACCAAACCACATAGTCAAAATTGTTCCGGTAATAAGAGTTAAAATTACTAACATAATCCAAGATATTGATGAATCTATAACTACAGAATTACCCGTTGGCGTGGACATTTTTGTTAACATAATTGCAAACCCGAAAGAGTGTATCATCCCAATGAACAGAGTTATAAATTTCGTAATTTTTGAAATTTTTTTTCTACCATGATCGCCTTCTTTTGCAAGTTTGTCAAAATACGGAATTAAATGAGCCCCTTGTATTAAACTCATAATAATAGATGCGTTAATATATGGCATAACACCTAACGAAAAAATTGATACCCTATTAAAGGCTCCGCCAGAAAACATATTGAAAAACCCTAAAAAAACATTTTTTTTCTCAAAAAAAATTGATTTTACAGCATCTATATCAATACCAGGAATTGGGATCACAGTCCCAACTCTGTAAATAAAAACAAAAAGTAGTGTAAAAAATATTTTCTTCTGAAGCTGTTGTACCTTAAATACATCAGTAATTTTTTTTTGTACGTTCATTAAAACTACCTATAATTCAGTTTATGTAAAATAAAAACTATTCTTAAAACCATTCATTATTTATTTGATTTAATAATTTCAATATTACCACCAACAGATTTAATTTTATCAATCGCAGATTTTGAAAATGCGTTTGCACTTACGGTTAATGGTTTAGTAATTTTCCCATTACCTAAAATTTTTACAAATTTAGTTTTTTTAATAAAACCTGAATTTTTTAAAAACGTAGGAGTAATTTTTTCACCTATATCAAATTTGCTTAATTTTTCAATATTAACAATTTCATATTCATTACGAAATTGATTATTAAAACCTCTCTTTGGTGTTCTTCTAAAAATAGATGTCTGACCACCTTCAAATCCAACTTTTTTAGAACCATCGCCAGATCGCGACTTTTGACCTTTGCAGCCTCTCGTTGAAGATCGCCCGTGCCCTGAGCCAACGCCACGTCCAACAATTTTTTTTCTATGTTTTGATCCTCTTGCTGGTTTTAAATTACTTAAGTTTATTACCATATTTCTGATACCTTCTTATCTCTAATTTTTGCGATTTCTTCAATCGATCGAAGTTTTTTAAGAGCATTAATAGTAGCATATACTACATTAAAGGAATTAGATGATCGCATCGATTTAGTCAAAATATCTTTCACGCCTGCGGCCTCAAGTACGGCTCTCACTGCACCACATGCAATTACGCCAGTGCCTAAAGAAGCTGGTTTTAATAAAATTTTACCAGCACCAGAAATTCCTATTATTTCATGAGGAATTGTACTGCCTTTAAGTTTAACTGAAACCATATGCTTTGAAGCGTGAGAGGCACCTTTTTTTATTGCAACTTGCACTTCTTTTGCCTTACCAATTCCACAACCAACTTTTCCAGCTTTATTACCAACAACGACCAAGGCGCTTAAGGAAAATCTTTTTCCACCTTTGACAACCTTTGAAACTCTATTGATTGATACAACAATCTCTTTTAAATTATTACAAGATTGCTGTCGCTTCCATAATTGATCATCCAACTTTTTCTCCTCCTATTAAACAACAAAAAAACATCAAAATTCTAGACCATTATTTCTGGCAGCATCAGCAAGTGCTTTAATTTTACCTGTATACTTGTATCCCCTGCGATCAAAAACAACGCGTTTCAAACCTTTATCAATAGCTTTTTTTGCAATTAAACTACCAACTAATTTTGCGGCCAATATATTATTTTTATTATTAAGTGTTCTATCATCTAAATCAACAGAAGATAGTGTTGATGAAGATACCAATGTAATTCCATCTACATCATCGATAATTTGCGCGTAGACATGTCTGTTACCACGATAAACGCTTAAACGCGGCCTATCTTTCGTGCCTTTAATTTTACCTCTAACTCTATTTATACGATAACGAAATTTTTCTACTGAATTTCTCATATTTAATCCTTTATTTTTTACCAGATCCAGCAGCAGTCTTTCCTGCTTTTCTTATTATCTTTTCATTTAAATATTTTATACCAAACCCCTTATATGGTTCAGCAGGCTTTATTAATCTTATTTTAGCAGCAAATGCACCAACCTCATATTTATCAATTCCAGTTACAGTAATTAAAATATTTTTTTCTTGAGTAGTTGCAACAGTAATTTTAACAGTGTTAGGAACAGGGATATTTACAAAATGCGAAAAACCGACAGACAAAATTAAACTTTCTACATTTTTATTCTCTATATTTGCTTTATAACCAAGACCAACGACTTCCAGCTGTTTCTTAAAACCTCTGGTAACACCATCGATCATATTCAAGATAAGACCCCTTGTGAGTCCGCGTAACATATTACATTTTCTAGAATTTTCAATAATATCAACCGTAAGTTCTGATTCATGAATTTTTACAATTATATCATTGTTTATTACATTTGAAAGAGCTCCTAGCGGACCGATTATCTCAAGCATTTTATCTTTAATATTAATTTTAACTTCTTTTGGTATACTAATCGGCCTTTTACCTAAACGACTCATCTACATATCCTCGTAAAAATTAAAATATCATCTGTATATTTTTGCATAAATTAACACGTAAAATAACAATCAACCTATTTTGATAATACAAAAAGTACAAATTTGTAAAAATAGTTTTACCTTATATTTTAACCAACTTTTTACCAAACGTATCCTATTATTTCACCACCAATTTTATACTTTCTTGAATCTTTGTCGGTCATTAAGCCATTTGACGTAGAGACAATGGCAATTCCCAATCCATTAACAACCCTTGGCATACTCTTATACCCTCTGTATATTCTTAAACTAGGTTTAGAAATTCTTTTTATTCCAGTTATTGCCATATTATGGTTATCAGAAGAATATTTAAGATAAATTCTTAATATTTTATATTTTTTATTATTTTCAACATTTTCAAAATTCAATATATATCCCTCTTTTTTTAGAATTTTTGCAATATTAAATTTAAACTTTGATAACGGAATATCTACTTTTTTATGAAATTTCAAATTAGCATTTCTAATTCTGGTAAGCATATCAGATACTTGATCGGTAATCATTTTTTAAGTTTTCACCATCCTATAATATAATCGTCCTATATACCACAACATTGTTATATAATTCTTTTTTATCTTGTAACGTTCACCAACTCGATTTTGTTAATCCTGGAATTTCGCCATTATGCGCTAATTTTCGAAGACATATTCTGCAAACACCAAAATCTCTGTAATATCCACGAGGTCTTCCGCACAATCGACATCTATTTCTATAACGAGTTGAAAATTTTTGATCTTTTCTCATTTTCGCCTCTGCAGAAACTGTTGCCATAATCATATTCCTCTAATTCGTTACTATTTTTTATTTTTTGTCGTAATTTTTTGCACACTAATCTTTTTAAATGGTACACCAAGAGACCTAAGTAATACTTTAGCGTATTCATCATTTTTTGCAGTTGTTACTATTGTAATATTCATACCTCTTGATTTGTCAGATTTATCGATGTTTACTTCCGGAAAAATATATTGCTCAGAAAGACCTAAATTAAAATTTCCATTTCCGTCAAAACTAGTTATATCAATACCTCTGAAGTCTCTTATACGCGGTATTGCAATGTTAATAAGCCTATCCAAAAATTCATACATAATTACACCTCTAAGCGTAACCTTTAATCCTATAGGCATACCTTGACGCAATTTAAAATTTGAAACAGATTTTCTAGCACGACAAACAACTGGTTTTTGACCAGTAATAGCACTAATTTCTGCTATCGCAATATCTAAGACCTTAATATTTTCCTTTGCTTCACTCAATCCAGTGTTTATAACAATTTTACTAATTTTTGGAACTTGGTGAATATTTTTAAATTTAAAATAATCCTTCAATTTACTCAGTACACTTTTTTCGTACAATTCTTTTAAACGAGGGGGATTCATTATAAACTATTCCTTTGTCCTTAAACAAATATTAAAAAATTAAAAAGAAAACTTTTCTATATTACTTTTTCAAACAGCATGCTCGTTACATTTACGACATAACCTAATTCTTTCACCATTAATCGTTTTACCACCATATTTGAATCTAGATGCATTACCACATTTCCGACATACAAGCATAACTTTACTTATGTTAATTAATGATTCCTTTTCATAAATTCCACCTGAGGTTTTCTGCGTTTTCTTCATGTGTTTTTTAACAACATTTACATTTTCAACAATGACCATGCGTTTATCTGGAAAAACTGCAATAATTTTACTCTTTTTGCCCTTATCTTTACCGGATAAAATTAACACCTTGTCTTCTTTTTTTACGCCAATCATTTATAATTTTCCATTTATATATTTTACGTTTTTAATCATCACGTAATAAATTTACATCATTATATCATCAAAAAAAATAAATATAAAATAACTTCAATAGTTCATAATTTTTGATTTATATAAATTTATATCACTTCAGGGGCTAGCGAAACTATTTTAAGATATTTTTTTTCCCTCAATTCTCTTGCTACTGGACCCAAAACACGCGTACCAGTTGGTTCACCTTCATCATTTATAATAACAGCTGCATTATCATCAAATTTAATATAAGTCCCATCAATTCTACGTACTTCTTTCACTGTACGAACAATTACCGCTTTAACAATGTCACCTTTTTTAACATTGGCATGTGGAATTGCATCTTGTACAGATGCATGTATCACATCTCCTAAATACGCATACCGACGTTTTGATCCATTTGTTACTCTAAAACAACGTATCTTCTTCGCGCC
>JAIRSP010000003.1 GCA_031255375.1 Endomicrobium sp. | reverse complement strand
TACGTTATTTGTTATTCGCTACAAGAATGGAATATGCAAAACCAAGTTAGATTCAAAATTAGAGATAAATGATACACATGATCAAATGCATGAAAAAGAAAGCATAATAAGAAAATAATTTTTATATGTTATTTTTAGTAAGTTTTATTTTATTTATTCTACTATGAATACTTGATATATTCCATGATTAACTAGTATTTCTATATAAATAATTATAATTAAATTAGAAAAACAAAAAAAACACGATGTATATTCTTAAAATCGCTATTTTTATGTGTTAAATACTTAATTATAGACAAAAAAATATGAAAAAATGTAGGAACGTTGATTTTAAGATAATTATATCATTAGCAGTAAATAATAAACAGAATATCGAATCACTTCTTGAAGATCAGGATAGACAGGATGCTATCAAAAAGGCTGATGTTCATATTAATGAGCTATTAAATAAAAAAACATGGACGGCCCAGGAGGCTGGTAAGATATACTTTTATGATTATCTCGTATTAATTAATGAAAAATATACAAATCAGTTATACAAACAACGAAGATCACTAATAACAAAAAAATTAAAACAATTTTGTAATAGTTATAAATCAGATGAAAAAATATATAAATTATATTCAGATTTGTTTAGATGGCTGATTACAGTGTATCATAAAGGTTTTATATTTTTACAACAATTAAATTCAAGTTATAAAATATTGTCAAATATCATAGATAGCGCATGTAGTGCTGAGCTTATAGCAAAAGAATCGTTTCCAAATTTATCAAATAGTGCGCTAGTTGGACTATGTTCTTTGATGCTTGAAAATACGATTTATAATAATGGCAAAGAATGTAAAACAAAAAAACAGGACGTCGAAGATACGTTGAGCGATCTAAAAACATCTATAAATAATCTGACACATTATAGATTAACACTAGATATTGTTGGTGAATATGCAGATATACAAGAGCTTAAATTTTTTAGCCTTGAAAGTAAATTGTTCATATTGATCAATAAGTTAATTGATAAAGTTTCTAAATTAAAAAATATAATATATTTAAATAAACATTATGACGCAGAAATAGTATTAAAAAAAGATAAAATAATTAAGTCTATTCTGATTGACAAATTACAATTTAAAGAATTAATACCTTTAAAGGATGAGTTAATAGATGGGACCTGCCGTGATAATATTTATAAAAATGGGTTTGATATATCTATTAAAATAGATTATGAAAGAAAAACTAGAAGATTCTAATATTATAATTGAAAATGCAACAAAAAAATTAAATAAAAATATAGCAACGCATATATTGCGATTAATAACACCTTTAACGCCAGAAATAACCCCACTAGAACGTTCTGATAAAAAAAACTATGTTCCAAATGATCATATATTAAATACATACAACAAACTTGGTAATAAATCAAAAATAGAATATGATGTTCACAGTAACACTGGCATATTTCAACCAAATCATAATGGTGTAATTATAGAATTTAAAAATTATAACAAAAACAAAAATTTTAAATATCCACAAAAAGCATATAGATTTCTTTTGTACATCTTAAACAAAAAATATAAATTAATTAAAAGTAAAAATCCATCAAATAAATCATGGAATATTTTAGATTTTCCAGTAATAGAACTTATGCGTGCTACACAGCCAGGCGTTAGAGATACAAAAAGTAATCGCCGCAATTTTAAGGAAATAGTAAATGAATCCTTGGCATATTTATCTAGTAGTTATATAGATTTAACAAAATACGAAAATATTGCAAAAAAATCTACAGAAAAAGTTTACTTTCATACTATTAACCTAATTGGTGAAGCTAAAGCCACATATGGAACAATACATGTTGAATTTACAAATAACTACATGAAATACCTTATAAAAAATGTATCTACAATGGAGTTACCGATGGAAGCCTTTGGATTATCCGATGAAGCATTTTCACTCATACATAAAATTTATTTTCAAAAAAAAATGGAAGGTAAAAAAAATAATTACAAAGGCAATATTAAATATATTAAACTTGGAGTTGAAACATTACTTGAAAACATTGGGAATATTTCAAAATATGAAGATTTGAAACATAAGAGGGTAAAAGAAAAAATAATTGAACCATTTAAAAAATACATGAATGAAATAATAAAGTCAACTGGCACTGGAATAAACAATTGGGTATTTTGCAAAAAGGGTGGAGAACAAATCTCTGAAGAAGATTTCAGAAAATACGAAAAATTCAAGAACTTGCAAATAACTATAATTTTTGATAACCAACAAGCTATAGAGCTACAAGAAAGGTGAACAAGCCCTACCAGTATTAAACATAATGGAGGCTATGTAATTATGGCTGAGAAACTTCAAAAAGCTTGGTATAAAAAGAGAGAAAGGATATTTATATTTCATTGATAGTGACGGTGATATTTCAAGGGCAACCATGAAAAGCGGTGGTGGAAAAAGTGGTAAATAAATTACTATTCTTAGTTTTTACTATATATGAATAAAAAAAATACACTAGTATTGAAAATATTTTTAACAATTTATGTATTTGTGTCAATATTTTCGTTTGGTTGTTTATATGAAAAACAAATCAACAAAATCAAAACTCCGATTACCTTTTTTAAAAAAAATAATATAAAAAAACAACCCACAAAAATAAACAAATATAAAATTTTCAGAAATAATTTTCTAATATATCATACAAAACAATGTGATGAATACAATAAATACGGAAAACTCATCATTAAACGTTATGTTATTTGTGCTATTTGTGGTGGTATATGTGCTATTTTATTTGAAAAATTAATTAAGCTAACTGGAATACATAAATTACTTAAAAACATATGCTATTTTTTTTGTAAAAAAAATAATAATCATAATTAAATATAATCAATAACACTCAATACACAATTTAAATAAAACAGATGTTTTATCTGTTACTTACATACTTTTTAGTATTATTAATTGAAAAATGTTAAAAATTGAAATTCAAATACTTTTTTTGATAAAAATACTGTAATGACAAAATGGATAATACTTTAAAAATATTAATAGTTGATTAAAGATTAAATATTTATGTAAAGTATGTTTTAAACAATTATTAGTATTTTTTGTATTTTTTGTTCTTTTGAAAAATAAATGGGGAAGAAATGAAAAAAATGATAATTTCGCTTTTAATAATATTGGTGATATCGGTATCAACATTTGCGAATCAAATATCTACATCTAAAAATTCGCAACAAACACACAATCAACAAGAAAAACAAAATGTGACACATAGTTTATCTGATGACGATATGATTGCAATTGCAAATTATATAGAATATAGACTTGCCAAGGAAAAAGAAATTAATGTAAAAAGTATTTTTAGTTTGAAAAATATGAACGCCGTAGGTAATTTTTTAGTAACAGCGGCAATAGCTGGAACGTTAACACATATTGGCTCAGAGTTTGCTAAATACATAACTAATAAATTATTAAAATAAATTGTTTTTAAATTTAAAAAATATAATAAAAAATTATGAAAAAAATAATTATCTCATTGTTTTTTATGTTGTTTTCTACTTCTGGTTACTGTAATATAGATGGCACTAAAAAAACGATAGAAAAAGTTGGTGAAGAAGTTGGAAAAGAAACAGTATTATTCGTAAATTTTATAAAAGTTTTTATAAATGGGATCAAAAACGGACTAAAAGAGCAAAAAAAATAAAAAAAGCGATCAATTATATGCGTAATGTTTTTTAATTTTAGGAGTAAATACGTCAAAAGGATTTTGGAGAAGATAGTTTTAGGAGTAAATACGTCAAAATGGTTAAAGTACAATTCTTTTATAAGTGATAAATTATGAGATCAATTGTGATTAGCATAAAAAAGGGTGGCGTGGGTAAAACAACAACCGCAATAAATCTTGCCGCCGCAATTAGTAAAAAAAAAAAGGTTTTACTTGTTGACTTAGACCCACAGGCAAATGCCACTGTTAGTTGTGGAATCAATATAGAATCATTAAAATATTCTATATATGATCTATTTGAAAACGTAAACATAAATACAAAAGACTCTATCATCAAAACATCATTTGGTGTAGACCTAATTCCATCTCACACAAATTTAGTAAAAATTCAATCCGCAATGACAGAGGAAAATATCAACGAACTTAAGGCTATATTAAATTCTATTGATAATAATTATGATTTTATTATTATAGATACTCCACCATCTGAAAGTTATTTAAATTTATCAGCTTTTGCATACGCAAAAGAAGTTATTATTACAGTAG
>JAIRSP010000036.1 GCA_031255375.1 Endomicrobium sp. | reverse complement strand
GAAAAATTTATACTTTTACCAGAAACTTCTATAATAATTAAATTGCTAATTGATTATAGGGTATTATTATCGACGAATACATGCCACAGAATCATTTTAGATAATTTGTTCATTGATTTATTTGATTTGCAAAAAAAAATTAAATTTAATATTTAATTTTGTCGCTAGTTATAATGTGTGAAATATGAAAAAATCATTTTCTATGCTATAAATATTTGACAAATAATTTGTATTAATGTTGTTTTATACATGTTAAGAATAGGATAAATTTATATGGCTTTTATTGTGGTTTTAAGAAATATTAAAGATGTAATGTATGCTAATAATGATCATGTTCTTAGTTTGAAGATAAATGATAAAGTAATAGTGGAAACTGAACATGGGCTTGAATGTGGCATTATTTGTGATGAAGCTAAAGATATAATTGCTGATAATAATTCAATGACTATTACGTGTAAAATTTTGAGAAAAATGACAGACAATGATAAAGAAAAAATTATTGAAAATAAAATAAGAAGCTTAAAAATTAAAAATATGATATTGAAAAAAATTAAACACTACTGTCTTGATATGAAATTAACATGTGTTCAATATGTTTTTGACCGATCAAAATTATTTGTGTATTATACTTCTGAAAATAGAGTTGATTTTAGAAAATTTATTAAAGATCTTGGACATGCTTTAAAAACGAGAATACAAATGGTTCAAATAGGCGTAAGAGATGAATCGAGAATATTTGGCGGTATTGGAACATGTGGAAGAATTTTATGTTGTAGTAATTTTTTAAAAAATTTTAATTCTGTAACGGTTGATATGATTAAGGAACAATCATTATCATTGAATACATCAAAACTTTCTGGATTATGTGGCAGATTAATGTGTTGTATTTTTTATGAAAATGAAACATATAGATGTATAAAAAAAAAATTACCTGAAATAGGTAAAATTGTTTCTACACCTGATGGAAATGGCAAACTTATATCAGTAGATTGTATAAAGGAAATTGTAGTTGTAGAATTCGATGTTGGTGTAATAAAAACATTTGATATAAGTAAAATTGTATAATTTTTTGTTGGATAAAATACTAATGAATTTAATTCACGATTTTTAATATATGAATTATGGGATATGGAATAGATGAAGTTTTATGTTACAACACCAATTTATTATGTGAATGATGTTCCTCATATAGGACATTCTTATACAACAATAGTTTCTGATGTCATTGCTAGATGGAAAAGATTGAATAATTTTGATGTTTTTTTTCTAACTGGTACGGATGAACATGGTTCAAAAATTGCAGAAACTGCAAGGAGAAAAAATAAATATCTTATTGATATGTGTAATGAAATGAGTAATAAATTTAAAGAAGCATGGAAGCTTTTGAATATTTCTTATACTGAATTTGTACGAACTACAGAAAGTAGACATTTTTCTTCAGTTGAAAATGTAGCAAAAATTTTATTAAAAAATGGATTTATTTTTAAAAAAAAATACGAAGGATTATATTGTTTAGAATGCGAAAGATTTTATTCTAAAAAAGATTTAGATGAAAAAGGCAATTGTATATTTCATAAAATATCACCAATTGTTCAATCTGAGGAAAATTATTTTTTCAAATTGTCATTTTTTCAAAATGAACTTTTTAATAGAATAATTAATAAAAACCATAAAGAACATATAGCTATATATCCTGAAGAAAGAAGAAATGAAATTATAGGAAAATTAAAATTAGGCCTTGACGATATAAGCTTTTCAAGAATGGCTGTAAAATGGGGTATTAATCTTCCATTTGACAAAAAACACACTGTATATGTTTGGATCGATGCTCTTATAAATTATATGACTGGTGTTGGATATATGGAAAATATTTTAAAATTTCAAAAATTTTGGCCAGCTGATATACATGTGATGGCAAAAGATATTTTATGGTTTCATTCAGTAATTTGGCCAGCAATTTTAATTGCAATCAAATTACCAACACCTAGAAAAATATTTTCACATGGATTTTTTACTATAAATGGTCATAAAATGTCAAAATCGCTTAACAATGTTATATCACCGTTTGAACTTGTTAATAAGTATGGCGTTGATGCAACAAGATATATTATTGCAACTATTATGCCATTTGGACCTGACGGAGATATTTCAATGCATGAATTATCATTAAAATATAATGTAGATTTGGCGAATAATTTTGGAAATTTGATTTTAAGAATTATAAAAATGGCAGGTAGATATTATAGTGATTTTCGAGTATCATGCAATAATGGTACATTACATTTGGCAAAACATGTATCTACGATTTTTAAAAAAAACTTTTCTGATAGTATGGACAATATGCAATTTAATAAATCATCTATTATTATACAAAGTGCAATTGCGTTTATAAACAAGCAGATTGAAATTGATGTTCCATGGAGACTTGTTAAAATTGATGAAAAAAAATTTTCTTGTTGTATTAATTCTTATTTGCAGGCAATATGTATTGTTGTAATGCATATGCTTCCATTTATGCCTACAATATCAGAAAAAATATGGCGTATGATTGGTGGTTTTGGCAATATAAATGATGTTGCTAAAAAATATTTTACCGACACTATAATTCCTGAAAATGGGTTTTTGATTAAGAACGTAAAATTTAATTCAATTGAAATATTATTTCCAAAAATTGAAAATAAGTAATAAATATAATTAATGTGATTGGGATAGCTTATGGTAAAAACAATAATTGATACACATGCGCATATAACAAGTAAGAGATTTGACATTGATAGGGAAATGGTTATACAAAATGCATTTGGGTCTGACGTAAAAATAATTTTTGAAATAGCATGTGAAAATATATATTGGAATAATGCTTTATGTCTTTCAAAAATGAAAAATATATTTGTATCATTTGGCGTACATCCTAACGATGTTTTGAAAATAACTAAAAATGATTTAGACAAGTTGGAAACTTTTGTTCAAAATGAAAAATGCATATCAGTTGGTGAGGTAGGATTAGATTATTATAATTTATCTACAAAAAACACTAATTTTCAAAAAGAATTATTTGAAAAACAAATTAACATTGCAAATAAATATGATAAACCACTTGTTCTTCATTGTAGAGATTCTTACGAAGATATGATTGATATTTTAAGAAAATATTTCAATTTTAATTTGAGAGGAGTGATCCATTGTTTTTCTGGAAACTTAGAACAATCTAAAATATTTATTGAATCTGGGTTTTTACTTGGGATAGGCGGAGTTCTAACGTATGATAAATCACATAATTTAAAAAACGTTGTTTTTGAAACTGATATTAGTAATTTGGTATGCGAAACAGATTCTCCATATCTTACACCAAAAAAATACATTGGACAAAGAAATGAGCCATCTTATATAATTGAAACTTTAAAAGAGATAGCGAGAATAAAAAAAATGTCATTAAGCGAAGTAGCACAAATAACAACACAAAATGCAATGAAATTATTTTGTATTTAAATGTGATAAAAAATATATAATCATTATAAAAAAAGTTAAAATGTTTTTGTGAGGTATTGCAATAAATGGGAACGGTTTCGTATGTTTATAAAAACAATTTATACTTGAATATAACAAACAGATGTATGATGTTGTGCCCGTATTGTATAAAGCATAAATTTAATAATAAATTTATGGAAAATAATTTAAAACTTGATGTTGAGCCATCGTGTGAAGAAATTATAAGCGTTATAACAAATCCGAAAAAATATAATAGTATTGTTTTTTGCGGATATGGCGATTGCTTGACTAATATTGATGCTGTGAAAGAAATATCTAAATGGATAAAATATAATGGCGGTAAAGTTAGAATTAATACTGCTGGACTTGCAAATCGTTATTATAATAAAAATATTCTCTTGGAATTAAATGGAATCGTTGACGCAATATCAATAAGTTTGAATGGTTCAAATTCCAAAGAGTATAATAAAATCAATAAGCCGATGTTTGGTGAAGAGTCTTTTGACGATGTAATAAAATTTGTTTATGAAGCAAAAAAATATATACCGATTACTATTATAACTTCTGTAGAATCACTAGGTTTCGACATATCAAAAGTTGAAAAAATTGCCAAAAAAATTGGTGTATCGTTTAAGGCACGTCAATATATATAAAAATTATCAGACGATAAAATACGAAAAATACGTAGAAAACATTTTTTGAAAAATTTTTCATGAACGTATGTTTTTGTTTATTTTTTAGGAACATAAAAACAAAAAAAATACCGAGAGCGGGAGTCGAACCCGCACGCTACCTAAGCAGCGTGAGATTTTGAGTCTCACGTGTCTTCCAGTTCCACCATCTCGGCTACCAGAATAAAAATTTCTTTAATTTCAGGATCTAATTAAAAGTCAATAGTATATGATACTATACTATAATCGAACAAAAATACAATTGCTTCGTAAAACAAATCATTTTTACGTCATTATTCGTCTCTTTATTGTTTATTTATTATAAATTAAGACATAATGCTATTTCACCGCAGTTTGGAAATAAATGGCAATCAATACACTCACGCCATATCTTATGTGGTAGATCCTCTTTTTTGATTTTTTTATATCCAAGTTTAATGAAAAATT
>JAIRSP010000005.1 GCA_031255375.1 Endomicrobium sp. | reverse complement strand
TCGATAAAACAATCATAATTATTATCATCAATTATTTTTCTTAAGCTACTTATTTTACAAATCATCTTATTAATAAAATTCTGCCCACTAAAACCTGGTTCAACAGTCATGATAGAAACCAAATCAACATACGGAATAATATATTCTATATCTGAAACAGGTGTCTCCGGTTTTATTGATACACCAACCTTAACACCGGAAGATTTTATATCATCTATTAGCTTTTTCTTATTAATTAATGAAATCTCGTTATGAAAAGTTATTATATTCGCACCTGCATTTTTAAATTCTAGCCAATACATTTCAGGATTCGTCAACATAAGATGTACATCAAACAGTAATTCCGTCGATGTAACACTCTTTAACGACTTCACAACTGAGGGGCCAATAGTTATATTCGGTACAAAATGACCATCCATAACATCAATGTGTATCCATTCTGCCTCTGAATCTTCTATCATCCTTATGTTACGTTTTAAAAAAGCAAAATCAGAAGCTAAAATTGATGGAGCAATTATGATTTTTTTCATTCGTTTACCGATCTCGTTAACATCAAATTAATGATTTTGCTGTCATCAATTTTAAAAAAAACTAACATAACTATTAATCAGAGAAGGTTCATTTTAACAAAATAAACACTTCATTCAAAATTCAACTTCAACACAAAACAGCATTTTCTGATAAAAATTACTTTGAAAACAACATAATTTATAAAAAAACAAAACACCAACGATTATTTAAAGTCCAACATATTGCAAAAATTACTATATCATTATCAAAATACTCCATTAGTATTTTCTTTTTGACATTTTTAAGCACAAATATTCGTTGAACAAATATTTTTTTCTCAACAATATTCGAAACAACAATATCTATTTTGTCATTGTAAACAAAAGTCTTTATAGCTGTATCAAAAAAAACAAACAAAAAAAACGTTCTATTCTCATTTTTTTAGTTTCATATTCATTTTTGAACGTAAACTTGAGCCAATTTTCTCAATCATTCTATTACCTATTTTTTTTCTTGATTCAGTGAAAGAAATTCTTCCATTTCTATTTTCTTCAAGCCAATCATTTGCAAACTTATCAGATTGTATATCGCGCAAAACTTTTTTCATTTCTTCCCTAGTGGCATCGTTTATTATTCTTTTTCCACTAACATATTCACCATATTCCGCCGTATCAGAAATTGAATAATTCATTTTACTAAAACCACCTTCAAAAATTAGGTCTACAATTAATTTTACTTCATGCAAACATTCAAAATACGCTATTTCTGGCTGATATCCTGCACCAACCAATGTTTCAAATCCAGAATTTATCAATTCAACAAGCCCACCGCAAAGAACCGCTTGTTCACCAAATAAATCAGTTTCGGTTTCTTCTGCAAAAGTAGTTTCTAAAACACCGGTTCTAGTGCCGCCTATCCCCTTGGCATACGCAAGTGCAAATTTTTTTGCATTTCCACTTACGTTTTGTTCTATTGCTATCAAACATGGCACGCCTGTTCCACTTTCATATTGTCTTCTCACCAAATGTCCAGGACCCTTTGGAGCAATCATAATTACATCCAAGTTTAACATAGGAACTATTTGCTTGTAACGTATATTAAATCCATGTGAAAAACTCAAAATAGATTTACTATTAATATTTGGTTTTATATCTTCTTCCCAGACTTTTTTTTGAATTTCATCTGGCAAAAGAATATGTATCCAATTTGCCTGCTTAACAGCATCTGAAACACTTAAAGGTTTCCAACCATCTTCTATTGCTTTTTTATAATTATCTCCTCCAGGTCTTTGCGCAACAATAACATTTACACCAGAATCTCTTAAATTTAATGCATGAGCATGACCTTGACTTCCATAGCCCAAAACCGCAATTGTTTTATCTTTTAAAAAACACAGATCTGCATCATTTTCATAATACATCTTTGCCGATGACATCATTTTTTAATTCTCCTTCTCATTTTATTCTCACAATATTTTATAATTTTATACTTATACACTTAATAACACTACATAAAACTAAATCAATCACACAATAAATATTATTTATCTTACGTAACTTCCAATATTATAATTGTAATAATTATTATCTGAAGTATTTTTACATTGCAATTTAACAACGGTTTAATGCAATAATACCAGTTCTACACATTTCTTTTATGCCATAACACATCACTTTTTTAACAAATGTGTTGATCTTATTTTCACTTCCAATAACCTCTACAATTATAGAACTTCTTGATATATCGACGATCTTTGACCTAAAAATCTCTACTATATTTATGATTTCGCTTCTATTCGATTTATTCAAGCTTATTTTTACAAGACAAGATTCCCTTTCAATATATTCAGCACTATTGAATTCACTAACTTTTATCACATCAACAAGTTTATTCAATTGCTTCGTAACATGTTCAAGGATACACCCATCGCCTTTCACAACAATAATCATTCTTGAAATTTCTGGATCTTCCGTTTCGCCAACAGATAAAGAATCTATATTAAATCCACGCGCTGCAAAAAGTGTTGATATTCTCGCTAAAACACCAAATTTATTCTCAACTAAAACAGAAATCATGCATCGCATAAGCTCTCCACTAATAAACAACATCTCTATACTTTTTGATTTTCACAAACAACATTAACTTATAAATCTCAATTAGACTTTGATTTTACAATAATATTATCAAGAGATGCTCCAGCTGGAACCATCGGAAAAACATTTTCTTCTATTTCAACTAATACATCAAGTACAACAGAGTTTTTTATTTTAAGCATTTCTTTTAATGCAGGCTCTACATCTTTTTTATTCGTTACGCGTATCCCAACTGCACCATAGCTTTGTGCCCATTTCAAAAAATCAGGAACATAAGTAGGGCAATTGTCTCTTTTTGTTAAATTACACCATTTCGGACATTTTTTACGTTTTGCAAGACAAGTATAAGAATATCTACTATTATAAAACATTTCTTGCCATTGGCGTACGTTACCAAGATATTGATTATTTAAAATAACAACTTTAACGTGTATTTCGTTTAATATAGCAACCGCCATTTCTTGCATATTCATTTGAAAAGAGCCATCACCAGCAATAACTATAACTTC
>JAIRSP010000079.1 GCA_031255375.1 Endomicrobium sp. | reverse complement strand
GGGTTTATTTTTTCGATTATAACCATTGAACAAAAAATAGTTGTTAATAATAATTTTATTAGAATTATAGGGTTATTTTTTATTATAGCTATTATTTTATATATTTTGTTTAGCATATTTTGTTCAAGGCCAATAAAATTATTTAAATGGACAATTAGATTTCCAAACATTAAAACTGTTTTATTTCAAATTTTATTATCTACATGTGATTGGTTTATTGCATCTTTTATTCTATATATTTTTATATCACCTTCAAAGGTGCCGTACTGTTTTTTTCTTGAAGTTTTTTTAATATCTCAATTAGCTGGAATTGTATGCCAAACACCAGGTGGTCTTATGGCTCTTGAAATTTCAATTACATCGTTACTTAAAAATTATTTGAGCAGTTCTACTATCATGAGTGGACTACTGCTTTATAGGATAGTATTATATTTTTTTCCACTTTTGATTGCGTCCATTTTGTTTGTTTTGCTTGAAATATTTGTTTCAACAAAGAAAAAATTAAGAATATATTATTAATTTGAACTATTATTTCATTTGTTTTATTGTTAAAATTTAATTGTGACTTTTTTAAGATATGAAAGCTTGGGATATTTTTTATAAAAATATTTTTCAAAATGGCATTATTGTTGAAAATGATAAAGTTATTTTAGCTGTTTCAGGTGGAATTGATTCTATTTGTATGCTACACATGTTTTGGAGAATTTCTAAAAAAATAAACATTGATTTTTTAGTTGTTAATTTTAATCATAGTTTAAGAAGAGAGTCTACTAAGGAGTCAGACGTTGTAAAGGAAATATCTGTTAAACTTGGAATAAAATATTTTATTAAAAAAATAAACGTGAAAAAATATTCAGAAGTAAATTCTGTTTCGATTGAAACGGCTGGTAGAGAATTAAGATATTCAAATCTTGAAAAAATTGCGAAAAAATATGGATACAATAAAATTGCTACTGCGCATAATTCAAATGACAATGCAGAAACAATGCTTATGTGGATTTTAAGAGGTACAGGGAATTTTATAGGTATACCACAAAAAAGAGAATTAAAAAATGATATTTTTATAATTAGGCCGTTGCTTCCTGTTAAAAGAAAGTTAATTGAAGAATATGTGATAAATCATAATTTGCAATTTTGCATTGATAATTCTAATTTTTTAGATATATATACGAGAAATAAAATAAGATTGCTGATTATGCCGATTTTTGAGAGTATAAACCCTATGTTTATAGAGCATGTTTTTAATTTAACTTGCATACAAAACAGAGAAAATATATTTTTGAATAAAATTTTAGCTTGTTGCTTGAAAGAATGCATAAAATCAAGAAAAAATTGTATTTTTCTTGATTTAAAGATGTTTTTACAGTATAATGAGGCAATACGCTTCAGAATTCTAAAAAATATTTTACCGCAACGTAAATATAACTCACGCATTAATTTTATAATGCATAATATTTTGTTATCGACCAAGATTACTTTTAGGCTGTCTTCTGAGTGGATTTTTAAAATGACGCTAAAAAAAGCTTGTTTTATTAAAAAAAATATTATAAATGAGGGAAAATAAGCATATGGATTTTCTTTTTTCTGAGAAATTGATAAAGAAAAGAATCGTTGAAGTTGCAGATCAAATATCGTCTGACTATAAAGATAGAGAAGTATTAATAATAGGAATTTTAAATGGTAGTTTTGTTTTCTGCGCAGATATGATACGAAATTTAACGAATGTAAAATTTAAAATGGATTTTATTTCATTAAACCCATACACTGATATTGGTTCAGATAAAAAGTGTGATGTTTTAAATCTTAAAGAGGATGTTACAGGAAAGGATGTACTGTTGTTTGATGACGTTATTGAAACAGGTGTGACATTAGACTTTGCAACTAAAATAATAATATCAAAAAATCCAAAAAGTATCAGTACGTGTGTTCTGATTGACAAAAAACATCAAAGTAAAAGTAAAAAAAATGTACGTGTTGATTATATTTGTTTGGAAATGGCTGCAAATATGTGTAACGATTTTATTGTTGGGTATGGTTCAGACTATTGTGGATTTTTCAGAGGCTTGCCATACATATGTAAATTGAAGGAGTTGTAAAATGAAGAAAAAAAATCCATGGTTTTTGTTTTTTTTAGTGATGTTATTTATTACGGTATTTGTTATATTTAATTCGGCTAAACAAAGGTCACAAGATTTTGAACTTGAATATTCTCAGTTTAAGCAATATATAAAATCAGGGAATGTATCAAAGGTTTCCGTTAGTCCAGAACTAATTAAAGGATATTTTACTGATAACAATGGAATTTTAAGAAAATTCAAAACTATTCCGATGTCAGATCCAAATCTTGTAAAAGATATGGAAGATAATAATGTACGGGAATTCTCGGCAATCGCAAAAAATGATTGGATTGGACCGCTATTGTTAAATTGGGGACCTATAATTCTTATACTTTTGTTTTGGTTTTGGATATTACGCGGTATGAGCGGTGGAAATAAAAAGGCTATTTCGTTTGGGAAAATGAAGGCAAAAATAGTTGGAAAAAGTAGTATTACAAAAAAAATTACATTTAAAGATGTTGCTGGATGTAGGGAAGTTAAGGAAGAGCTTAAAGAAATAATAGAATTTTTAAAAAATCCATCAAAATTTAAAAGATTGGGAGGAAAGATTCCAAAGGGTGTTTTACTCTTTGGATTACCAGGCACAGGAAAAACCTTGCTTGCGAAGGCGGTTTCTGGCGAAGCAGATGTACCGTTTTTTTCTTCAAGTGGTTCAGAATTTGTTGAAATGTTTGTAGGAGTTGGGGCATCTAGGGTCAGAGATTTATTTGA
This sequence comes from Endomicrobium sp., assembly GCA_031255375.1. Next base: position 4,467 of record JAIRSP010000079.1, on the reverse strand, counting down.
TCAAGGTAAAAAATCTGCACCATGCTTGTTATTTATAGATGAAATTGATGCAGTTGGTAGACATAGATTTGCTGGCATAGGTGGAGGGCACGACGAAAGAGAGCAAACATTAAATCAGTTACTTGTTGAGATGGATGGTTTTGAAACAAAGGAAGGCGTAATTTTGATTGCTGCTACTAATAGACCTGACGTGTTAGATCCAGCATTGTTGAGGCCAGGGAGATTTGACAGGCGAATAATAGTTCCAAATCCTGACCTTAAAGAGAGAGAAGAAATACTTAATGTTCATTCTAGGAAAGTTAAATTAGGTAGTGATATAAATCTAAATATTATTGCAAGAAGAACACCTGGACTTGTCGGCGCAGATCTTGCAAACCTTATAAATGAAGCAACATTACTTGCCGCCAGAAATGACCAAGAAACTGTAAATATGAAAAATATAGAAGAAGCAATAGACAAAATTATTGTTGGCGGACCTCAAAGAAGATCTCATTTAATATCAAAAAAAGAAAAAAAAATTATTGCTTATCATGAAGCTGGACATGCTATTGTTGCTAAATTTATACCTACAGCTGATCCTGTTCATAAAATATCAATAATACAACGTGGGGTTGCACTTGGATATACACTTCAATTGCCGAGAGAGGATAAATATTTGTCATCAAAATCTGAATTGTCTGATAAACTTGCAATATATACAGGTGGATTTGTTGCAGAGAAACTTGTATTTTCGGAAATCACAACAGGTGCGCGCGATGATATATCTAAGGCTACAAATATAGCAACAAAAATGGTTAAAGAATTTGGAATGAGCGATAAAATAGGACAAATATATTTAAATGAACAAAATGAAGAAATATTCTTAGGAAGAGATATTTCTAGAGGCCCAAGATATTCATCAAAAATCTCTGAACTTATAGACGAAGAAATTAGTAATATTATTGACGTTGCTAAAAATATTGCATTAAAAATTATTAGCGAAAATATTATTGTTCTAAACAAAATTGTTAGCTATCTACTAGAAAGAGAAACGTTAAGTGGTGAAGATATAGATGTTATAGTCAATGGAGATGAGCTGGAACCACTACTTAAAAACAATTTAAATAATAATGTCAATAAAGAAAAAGCATAATCAAAAAATAGTTAGTAATAGCGAGTTCATAAAATAAAAAGTAAAACGAACAATACATTATGTTTTAATATAGAAAAAGCAAAAAAAGCAGTTGAACTTTTGCTTGAGTCTTTTGGTGAAGATTTAAATAGAGAAGGTTTAAAGCATACACCAGAAAGAGTTGCTAATTTTTATAAAAACGTTTTATCTGGCAACAATGTTGATCCACTGAAAATAAATCATACTTGTTATACGGTAAAAAATTGTAACGGAATAATTTTAATTAAAAATATATCATTTTATTCAATATGTGAACATCATTTGCTTCCATTTTTTGGATTTGTTGACATTGCGTATGTACCAAATAAAAATAAAGTAATTGGTATATCAAAAATTGTAAGATTTATTGAAATTTTTGCAAATAGACTACAACTTCAGGAAAGATTTGCAAAAGAAATTGTAGATGCTATGATGCAATATATAAAACCTCTTGGTGCTATGGTTATTGTAAATGCAGAACACTTGTGTATGACTATGGTAAATACTAAAAAATCTTATACAACAAAAGTTGTTACATCGTTTTCACGTGGTGTTTTTTTGAAAAATAAAAAAATCTGTTCTGAAGCTTTGTTGTTGTTAAAAATATAAAAAATATATTTTTTATTTTCAATAAATTGAACTTAAGTATAATATAGATATAATATGATTATAAAAAAAATAACTGTTAATAATTTTAAAGATGTTTTAAAATTAGTAGGCAATATTGGCTGCGATGTTAATGTATGTAGATCGCTTGCCGAAAAAGGTATTGTTGAGTTGATATCTATTGAAAAAATAGATAATAGAGCAGCTAATATTTTAAAGCAAGAAGCTATTTCTGTTGGCGCTGACTCAGTTGTAAATGAAAATGTTAGTAAGTTCAAGCGAGGATTATCAAACACAGTTTTGCTTGCAACTATAAATCAAATTAGAAAATTAATAGATAAAATTAAATTACAACCATTTGGACTAAAAAAAATTGCCTTAAAGCTGAACAATATAACATTAAACGAGAAAAAAATTTTTAAATATGGTAACAAATATATTGATTTATCAAATACTGTTGTTATGGGCATCATAAACATGGACCCATGCTCTTTTTCTGGTGATGGTTTTTTTAATTCTGACAAAGCCCTTAGGCGAGCGATTGAATTTGAAAAATTTGGAGCCAAAATGATAGATATTGGGGCAGAATCTTCAAGACCTGGCTCTAATCGTATTAATGCAAAAACTGAAATAAAAAGATTGATTCCTGTATTAAAAAAAATAAAGAGATCTATTAGTATTCCTATTTCAATTGATACTTATAAATACGAAACCGCTAAAGCGGTACTTAATGAAGGCGCCGACATAATAAATGATATTTTTGCGCTTAGAAAAGGTAAAGAAAAACTCGCAAGACTCGTAGCAGATACTAAAGCTGGTTTAATACTTATGCATATGAGGGGTACACCTAAAAATATGCAAATATCACCTTATTATAAAAACTGCATATATGAAATATATCAATTTCTTGTTAAAAGAAAAAAATATGCGACCGATTTTGGTATTTTGGAAGAATCTATTGCCGTTGATCCAGGCCCTGGTTTTGGAAAGAGTTTAGAGCATAATATAGAATTGATAAAAAATATTAAAATATTTTCAAATATCGGCGTTGTTGTTGGTGCTGTATCTAGAAAAAAATTTGTTAAAACCATAACAAATTGTACTGATAAAGCTTCATTTGTTGTTGCTAATTTTTTTACTGCGCTTTCTGGCGCTGATATTTTGAGGGTCCATGATGTAAAAGAAACGATAAATGCTTTAAAAATAATTAAAATTTTTAAAGAAAAATAAATAGTAAAAATTGTTAACATAATTTATATATAATTCAATCATATGATGTAATATTACTATTTACGCTTATATTTTAAAACAATAATTTAGAAGTGATATAATTTTGTTAAATTGTAATAAGTAAAACATGTATTTTTTTAACGTGATATCAAGTTTGTTTTTAAATAAATTAACGAAAATTGTAAATGTTGTTTTTTTTTGAAATTATAATTTTGATTTTTTTCATCATGTAGCTGTATTAAATCAGTAGAGGTATAAAATGTCAAAACTTGGAGTTAACATAGACCATATTGCTACCATTAGACAAGCAAGAAAAGAAAATTTTCCATCTCTAATTGAGGCTGCTAAAATTTGTGAGAATAATGGAGCAGATAGTATAACAATTCATTTAAGAGAAGATAGACGGCATATCCAAGATGGCGATGTGTATGATTTGAAAAAATATGTTCGTAAAAGATTAAATCTTGAAGTTTCTGTAAATGAAGAAGTAATTAAAATAGCTTTAGATGTAAAACCAGATTCTGTATGTATAGTACCAGAAAAAAGACAAGAGCTTACTACTGAAGGAGGGCTTGATGTTAAAACAAAAAAAAATGAACTAGTCGATATTGTTGAAAAATTTAAAAAAAATAAAATTATTGTTAGCGCATTTATTGATGTTGACATGGAACAGATACTTGCCTGCTGCGATATAAACGTCGATGTAATAGAATTGCATACAGGTCAATGTGCTAAATGTTTTAAAGAAAAAGGTGTAAATAGTGTCGAATTAAAAAAAGAACTGAAAAAATTTTCTGATATATCGTATGAGGCAACAAAGAATGGTCTTTTAGTAAATGCTGGTCATGGGCTAGATTATGATAATATAAAGCAGTTTAACAAAATTTCCTATATAAACGAATTTAATATAGGTTTTTCAATTATAGCAAAATCTGTATTTGATGGACTTGGGCCAGCTGTGAAAAATATGAAAAAGCTTGTTTTTTAAAAAATGAATTGTGAGAAAAAAACATGTGTGGTATTATTGGATATGTAGGAAATAAAAACAGTGTTGACATAATATTAAATGGATTAAGTAAACTTGAATACAGAGGATATGATTCTTCTGGTATTTGTGCTATTATTAATGATGAGTTATATATAAAAAAAAAAATTGGGAAAATTTGTAATTTAAAATCTGATATTTCAAAAAATTTGTTAATATCTAATATAGGTATTGGTCATACTCGTTGGGCAACACATGGTAAGCCATCTGAAAAAAACGCGCATCCACATGTTGATTTTGCAAAATGTATAGCAATTGTTCATAATGGCATAGTAGAAAATTATGTTGAATTACAAGACAAATTTTTCAAACAATATCAATTCAATTCTGAAACAGATAGTGAAATAATTGCTCATCTTATAAAAAGAAATTACGAAAATAATTTGTTGAGTGCTGTTCAAAAAACATTAATTGAAATTAATGGTTTTTATGCAAT
>JAIRSP010000009.1 GCA_031255375.1 Endomicrobium sp. | reverse complement strand
CATTCAAACATCTTACAATGTATATAATTATAGACGATAGAAATTAAGAAATTTACAAATTTTTATATATATACAAAATACATCTTATTCGAAACGATTAAATTATATATATTCTGATTGTTAACAGTCAAATTAATAAAATATTGAAAATTTTGTACACCTATAAGCATTTCATTAATATTAATTAAAATTTATCTTCAATTTAAATATAGCTCATATCTATCAATATCATGACAAAACAAACAATAAAATATAGAATCTATCGAGTATTTTAAAATGCAAAAAGGATCTCAAGAATGAATTACAAACAAAAAATCTTAAAATATGATATTTTTTTCATGTTACAAGCGATAAAAGAAGCACGCAAAGCCATAAAAGCAAACGAAATACCAGTTGGTGCAATCATTACAAAAAACAAAGAAATAATAGCAAAGGGTTTTAACAAATGCATATCACTATGCGATCCAACAGCGCATGCAGAAAATATTGTATTGAGAAATGCAGGAAAAAAATTAAAAAATTACCGATTAAACAATTGCTCCATATATGTTACAATGGAGCCATGTATAATGTGCATTGGCGCTTTAATAAATGCAAGAATAAAAAAAATAATTTTTGGAACATTTGATAAAAAAAACATAGTTCATAAATTTATGTACAATGAAAAGATATATAAAAGTTTTAATCATAAAATAGAAATTATATGTGCTGACAACCATCATATTAATATGATTTGCTCAAATATCCTAAAAGATTTTTTTAAAAAAAAAAGAGCAAAAAAATAGAAAATTTTAAATTTAGTACAATTTTGTGTAATATGTTTTGTTAATTTGTTATTAATCAATTTGAATGTTTAAAGGATATATTGTATCAAAATTGTAATTGTAACAAAACATAAATATTTGTAATATTGCTGATTATTAAAAAGCATTACTATTTATGAGTGGGGGTGAACAGGTATCGACGAAAATTGTTGATGTAATGACATCAGGTCGAAGTTCGTCGAAGGCTTCGTAAAAATTCGACTAAAATTAAATGACAATTTTACTTTTTTAGCAAGTTGTTTTAAAATTTTCGTTTTTTCAATGTTCTCACAAATTTTTTTCAAAATGAGAAAAAAAATCGAAAATTTTGAATTAATGCAAGCAGCTATTGTTTAAAATAACAGTTTTATATTTGTATTTTGATTGTAAAAATAGATTTCTGTTATTGTTTCATATTAGTTTAGAATTTGGTGTTGAAAGATATGTAAAAAATTATTTAGTTAGTCTGAAACTACATAATTGTTATAATTTGAATTTCAGAATAAACCTGTAACTATGTCTTACTGAAATGTTTTCGGACGCGGGTTCGACTCCCGCCACCTCCATTAATTTGAAAAACAAACGTTTTAAATTGATAAAAATGATATTTTCATATTACTGTAAACAGAAAAATGAATATTGCCCGATGGTGTAATTTGGTAACACGTCTGCCTCTGGAGCAGAAATTCCCTGGTTCAAATCCAGGTCGGGCAGAAATTTATCTAAATATAAATTATGATTATTAAATCATTTGCCAAATTATCAATATGCATATATAATTTAAAAACTAATCAATAATTATGTAAGTATATTAGCTAGTATGTTACAACATAAATAAAAAAATGCATGCTTTAAAAAAAATAATCATAGAAAACAACTTTACTAAAATTGACTTAATATCTCAAAAAACATAGAATAATTTTATGGGATCAATGATTAAAATTTTTAAAGAAAAATGTAAAGGATGCGGCCTGTGCATCGAGTTTTGTCCAAATAAATGCATATCTTTTTCAAAAAGATTTAACAAACTCGGATATCATTGGGCAATTATAAAAAAAAGTGAAAATAATTGTACAGGATGCGGCTTTTGCTTTACTATATGCCCTGACATTTGTATAGAAACATATGAAACAGAAATAAAAAAATGATAAAAAAACTTTTAAAAGGTAATATAGCAATTTGCGAAGGCGCGATTGCTGCTGGTCTTAGAGCATATTTTGGTTACCCAATAACACCACAAAACGAAATTCCTTCATATCTATCAAAAAAAATGATTGAAATTGGCGAAGTTTTCATTCAAGCTGAATCTGAAATTGCAGCAATAAACATGACATTAGGAGCAGCCATAACAGGGGTAAGATCCATGACGTCATCGTCATCACCTGGAATATCATTAAAACAAGAAACAATTTCGTATATGTCTGGAATGCAGGTCCCTGCCCTCATAGTCAATATTCAAAGAGGTGGACCTGGCCTTGGAAACATCTCTTGTTCGCAATCAGATTATTTTCAATCAGTAAAGGGAGGTGGACATGGGGATTATAAAATAATCGTAATTGCTCCAAATTCAGTACAAGAAATGTATGAATCTGCGTACGATGCATTTGATTTGGCCGAAAAATATAGAATTCCTGTTATGATACTCTCTGATAGTGTGATAGGCCAAATGATGGAGCCAATTGAATTTAATAGAACAAAAAAAAAAATAAATTTCAACAAAAAAAATAATTGGATTTTAAATGGATGTAAAAATAGAAACCCAAGATCAATTAGGTCACTATTTATGAAAAACGGAACATTGGAAAAAAATAATATAAAATTGCAAGAGAAATATAAACTAATATCAAAAAATGAAGTAAAATATGAACTATATATGGTTGATGATGCTAATATTATTATAGTTGCTTATGGAATATCATCAAGAACGTCAAAATCTGCAGTAAAATTCGCCAGAAAAAACGGTATTAAAGTAGGGCTTTTGAGACCAAAAATATTATGGCCATTTCCATCTAAAATTATAAATTCTTTAGCAAAACATAATGTAAAATTTTTATCAGTAGAATTAAGTTGTGGTCAAATGATTGAAGATATAAAGCTTGCCGTAAATGGTAAGTCTGATGTTGAGTTTTTAGGGAAAACAGGTGGAGAATTAATTACAAAAGAGGAAATATTTAATAAATTAAAAATATTGCAATAATATAAATTATGTTCATTACACTGTATGCTAGTATTGCTTAAAGTAATTACGTAAATTTTGATATAAAAGTTATTTTTTATTATACTTGTATCATAAAATGAAAATGTGTATGAAAAAAATACTATCAAGACCAAAGAGTCTGAAAAACACTGTATTATCGTATTGCCCTGGATGTGGACATGGTATAATACACAGAATAATCGCAGAATGTATAGATGAATTATCAATAAGAGAAAAAACAATAGCAGTTGCACCAGTTGGATGTGCCGTTTTTGCATATGACTATTTTAACTTTGACGTTGCAGAGGCACCACATGGCAGACCGCCTGCAGTCGCCACTGGTATAAAAAGAACAAATCCAGACAAATTTGTATTTACTTACCAAGGAGACGGCGACATAGCTGCAATAGGAATAGCAGAAACTATACATGCAGCAAATAGAAGTGAAAATATATCGATTATATTCGTAAACAATGCAAACTATGGTATGACAGGCGGACAAATGGCGCCAACAACGTTGATAGGACAAATAACAGAAACTACACCTTTCGGTAGAAACTGCAAGAAAGATGGATATCCAATAAAGCTGTCTGAGCTTCTTTCAACATTAGATGGAGTAATATATCTAGAAAGAGCTTCAATCCATAGTCCTAAAAATATAATAAATGCAAAAAAAGCAATAAAAAAATCATTCAAACATCAAATTAACGGCGACGGATTTTCCATGATTGAAATTGTCTCAAGCTGTCCTGTTGGTTGGAACATGCTGCCAATCGAATCATTAAAATGGATTGAAAATGTATTCTTAAAATCATTTCCGCTTGGCATAATAAAAAATAATATCAATAAATAGTAAAAATAAAAAATGATTGCTATAAATATTCGCGTAATAATTTGCTTCTGCTAGGATGCCTTAATTTTCTCATTGCCTTTGCTTCAATCTGTCTGACCCTTTCCCTAGTAACTCCAAATTTTTTGCCAACTTCTTCAAGCGTACTTGGATAGCCGATACCTATACCATACCTCAAACTTATAATTTCAGCTTCACGCGGAGATAATGTATTTAATACTTTTGTAAGCTCAACCTGAAGTCTATATCCTTGACTTTTTACTGCTGGATTGGGGCTATTTTGATCTTCTATAAAATCTTCCAAACGAGAATCGTCTTCTTCTCCTACAGGCATAGAAAGAGAAACTGGTTCTTGCATCATCTTTAATATTCTCCTTATTTTGTCACAAGAAAATTTTAAAGCTTTTGAATATTCGATTATTGTTGGTTCTCTGCCTATATCCTGTTGATATTTTTTTTTGATTTTGTTAAGTTTTGATATGAGTTCCTTCATATGCACAGGAATTCTTATTGTTCTTGCTTGGTCAGCTATCGCACGATTTATAGATTGTCTTATCCACCATGTAGCATAAGTAGAAAATTTAAATCCTCTTTTCCATTCAAATTTTTCAACTGCTTTTGATAAGCCAAGGTTTCCCTCCTGTATTAAATCTGATAACTCTAAACTACTTAATCCAACATGTTTTTTTGCGATAGAAACAACAAGTCTAAAATTTGCTTCAATTAATTTCATTTTATATTTATGTATAACATTTTCGTATTCTCTAATTTTTTTATCAATTTCAATTATATCATCAGAAGTTATAGTAACAAAATTTTCATTCAATTTTTTTTTCTTTTCCAAAATACCCATAATATCTTCAATATCTTTACGTGCATCTCTTACAGAAATATTTGTATATTTTTTAAATTTATTAGCTGAAATTTTACCTGAATTTAATTTTTTAAATAATATTAATAATTTATGAATTGAATTATTATATTTACATTCAAATCTATTTAAATCATCTCTTATTTCATTTAATTTATTTGCCAACGTTTTAATTTTATTTATAATTCTCTTAATTTTATCATTATTAATATTAAGTTTAATAACAATATTAATAATTCTAGAGCGAAGTTCATTAATTTCAATCTGGCAATTTTCTTTTTGTTTTTTCGATATTAATCCAAGCTTTATTTTTTTTTTATAAATACATATATCGTTTTCAATATTATTTATTTTTTCTACTGCTGTTTTTATTTTAACACTCATTCCTTTTAATTGCGCTTTAGATTTTCTACCCCTTGGCATAAGTTCTTTTGGCGTCATTTCTTGCTGTCTTATGAGTGCTTCCCAATTTCTTATTTCATTTATTATAAATGGTGATTCTAATATTGTAAGTTTTAACTTTTTTTCATTTTCTTTTATATTTTTTGCAAGTTCAACCTCAACGCATCTATCTAATAAAGGCACCTTTGCCATCTCATTTAAGTACATCCTTACTGGATTTATATTATTATCATCTTCATTGTTTACAATTTTAGTTGATGATTGTTCTATTGTTACTTCAGCATTGAGATTATTATTAATATTGTTATTAATAGCATTAGAAATGCATTTTACATTATCTAAATAACATTTATTTCTATAATTATGTATCGAATACAACATATTTTTTTTTATCATTTTATTTCGTAGACCCCTTTAAAAAAGCTGTTAGTTCTCTATACTTATAAAATATTTCGTCGTTTTTCTCTTTTTTGCCTTCACTTATCAAAAGAATTTCTTTCTCAAGTTGCAATCTCTTTTTTTTAAGTTCATTAATCTTAATATCTTTTAAAATAATATCAATGGTTTCTTTAACATTTTTTTGTTCTATTTTGCTTGAAATTAACTCTAAAAACCAATCTTTATACTCTCCCTGCAAATTGTTTAATATTTCATCATTATTAAATCCTGCAATAATAAAACTAAAAACTTTTCTACATTTCTCACTTTTAAAATAATCACAATTTAACTCATTAGCATAATTTCTATTATTTAGAATGATGTTTAATAGATTTTCTTCTAAAGACATCACAATTGTTTTATTTTTAATTGTAAAAGGTAAAATTTTTGTATTATTATCATAAAATTGAGCACAATTTCTATTTTTAAAGTCCAATTTACATCTTCTTTTAAATTCACTCCAAAGTATTTTTTCATCAACATTTGTATATTGTGAAATATCTTTTATCCATTCCCCTTGAAGTATTAAATTTGTACATTTTGCAACAAAGTCTAATGCATGGGAGATAATTTTTACTCTTTCATAAGACATTATTTTCTTATTATTTTCAGAAAATAAATCTGTATATACTTCTAACATAAAATTTATTGGATTTTTTGAATTATTTTTAACGAGCTCTAAAAATTTTTCTCTTCCATATTTATTAATATATTCATCAGCATCAACATGCTCAGGTAACGAAGAAACACTACACTCAATAGAATTTTCAATTAAAATTTCAAGCGATCTTCTCGTAGCGTTTCTTCCGGCATTGTCAGAATCAAAGAGCAACACAATATTATCTGAATACCTTGAAATTAACTTGACATGATTTTTATTAAAAGAAGTTCCAAGTGTAGCAACTGCTCCGCCTACACCAAATTGTTGTAGAATAATAGCATCCATATATCCTTCAAGAACAATAATCCTTCTTTTCTTTTGTAAATCATTTAAAGTTTGATATAATCCGTAAAGATTTAATGATTTTGAATAAACAATTGTTTCTGGAGTGTTTAAATACTTTGGGCCACTTCCAAAAATATTTCTACCGCCAAATGCAACAACTCTACCATTAACATCAAAAATAGGAAAAACAATTCTATTTGACATATATTCAAAAAAATTATCTCTAACTGTTCTTGTTATTATTCCAGTATTTAAAAGATCTTCAATTTTATAATTTTTTTTTAAAAAAAAATCCAAAACAAAGTTTCTTGAAGAGTATCCTATTTTAAATTTATCTATTGTAGCATCAGTCACACCGCGTTCATAAAGATATTTTCTTGCATTTTCCGCACAACGACTTTCAAGCAAATGTTTATTATAAAACTCAGCCGAAATTTCTAACATGGAAAATATTTTATTTTTTTTAGATTCTACTACTGTATTTTGATTTGTAAATTTAATTTTTATATTTGCTCTTTTTGCAAGTTTTTTTACTGATTCAAGCCAAGATATATTATTGATAAGCATTACAAATTTAAAAACATCGCCACTAATGCCACAGCCGAAACACTTAAAAATTCCTTTTTCTGAATTTACTAAAAAAGATGGAGTTTTTTCATTATGAAACGGACAGCAAGTCCTTAAATTTCTGCCAATTCTTTTAACGTTTGGCAAATATTCCATTACCACAAGTTCTATGTTATTCAAAAACCGTATATTTTCTATTGTATCTTCAGGTATAGCCATTTTTATCTTCTAAATCTTTTAAATCCTGAACATTCTATGAATTCAAATTGAGATTTTTTTTCTAATTTATCAAAAAGCAAATTCATTCCTAAATTATCAGAAGAAATATGACCTGCTAATACAACATTTATGTGATGCTTTTCGGCTGCCGCAATGCCTTTAGGACTTAAATGCATAGACACAATTGTACCCACACCAGCTATTTCAAGTTTTTCAAATGATTTATTTGGCCCTTCAGTTCCACCGGTCATATCAACAAAAATCTTACCACAACGTGAATAATCATCGCCATTCAAAATAAATGGTGCATGACCAATTTTTGATGAATATTTATATTCAGGATATTCAAATAATAATTCAATAATTTCTTTTAAGTATGTCGGTTTTAATAAATCTATTTCTTTTTGCAAAAACGAAGTCACATGATTGTCTGCAACTGTGTGTGCCGTCATAATCGGAATATTTAAAAGTCTTGCCATGTCAAAAATTCTTTCAGTGTTTTGCGGTGATAAACCTCTTTTAATTTCTTTAATTCTATCACAAACAATTTTGTCAGCAACATTTATTGGGACACCTTGATTGCCTAGAATATCAGCATGCATACCTATAATATTATAAAACGTTGAATAGGCATAACCTTCTGGATGATGCGCTACAATTAAATCAATTTTACCTCCAAGATCAATAAGTTGTTTTGCAAGCAAAACTTCTTGACCTTCTATATCTATACCAACCATTATATTTTCAACTTCAATGTTTTCATCACCATAAAGAATTCTTGAATCATAATAAGGGTTTGTAAGACTTTCTATATCATAATATTCCTTTTTCTTATCAGGTATATCATCATACTCTTTCTTACGTTTTAATAAATCTCGTTTCACAGAATCTAATCCTCTTGGATCAGTTTTAATTCCTTCTTCAATAAAAAAGTCACGTATATATCTTAATTTCACATAATCACCTCAAAATAAAATTATCACAAGCACATATTATCAGTTTTATCTTGCCCATCTGCTATCTTTCAAAACTTTACGACGAATTTTTCGTTTTATTTCCGCAAGTCTTTCTTTTTTTAAAACGCTTGGAGCTTTGTAGAACTCTCTTCTTTTAATTTCTTGCATTACGCCATTTCTTTCACATTCTCTCTTAAAACGTCTAATGGCTTCTTCAACTGATTCCCCTTCACGTATTCTAACATTAACCATTTTTAACATCCTTATATAAAAAATTCTTATTTTATCCAGGTGGCCAAGAAAAAACTCTTCCTCCTAAAAGATGGTAATGTACATGAAAAATTGTTTGGCCAGCATCTGTACCACAATTACCTATCACACGAAAGCCATTCTTCATTTCAGGAAACTGCTTCGATATTTTTGAAATCACACCATGAATATGTCCTAATATTTTTTCATTTTCTCTTGAGATAACATTTAGTCCACTTATATGTTTTTTTGGAATAACAACAATATGGACTGGCGATATTGGGTTTATATCATTAAAAGCAAGAGCCTCATTATCTTCATAAACTTTGTTTGACACAATAGCGCCAACAACTATTTTACAAAAAATACAATTATTATGCACGTAAGATCCATATAATTATCATATAAATATCAAATCAAAAAATACTCTAACACTAATATTAGAATTTTACATTTTTTGTATTTTTATATTTTAAATTATTAACAACAAAAAAACTTCGAAGCTACCAAGGCATCATTTAAAATTTGCTTTATAAGCATATCGACATTTAAGAACTTCTTTTCGTCTCTTATTTTTTTTAACAGAGTTACCTTTGTATTCGTATCACTCCATACGCCACTGAATCCAAGAATGTAGGTTTCCGAAACTGGTTTTTTATCTATACCAAACGTAGATCGTAAACCTATATTTGTTATCGCATTATATTGTATTTTATTATCGCATTTGGAAATATAGCTTATATAAACTCCACGTGGCAACAGCTTTTCACAATTTACAAAAAGATTAACTGTAGGAAATCCAAGTTTTTTTCCAATTCCCTTATCTTTAAATGGAACACCATTAAAAGAATAATTCCTACCTAACATTTCTTTTACGCTGCGCATATCACCATTTTTAATCAACAACCTTATATACGATGATGAAATAACTACAGATTTATGCTTCAATGGTTTAATTGTATTTATCTTTATATCATTTCTTTTTTTATCTAGCCATTTAATATCTCCACATCTACCTTTACCAAACGCAAAATCAAAACCACAAACTATCTCTGAAGCTCTAATAATTTTAATTAAAAAATCATCAAAAAATTTATCAGAATCATATGATAAAACTACAGATGGAACAATTACCATAAAAATCTCATCAACACCATAAGATTTTATTTTTTCTATTTTCTCCTCATATGTCATTAATACTCCAGAAACTTTTTTTATTGGTTTTTCTATCATAACTATAGTGCTTTTCATATTTTTATTATCAGCAATAAATAGGGTTTTATTTATAACTAACTCATGCCCCTTATGAACACCGTCAAAAGTTCCAATTGCGACTACTGATTTTTTTTTAATATTGTCATTCATATAATATTTATGAAATTTATAATATATAACATAAAAACAACAATAACTTAATCACTATAAATATCTTCAAATTTTATGCACGTTTAATAATATCAATAAAACATACTTACGATTTTATTTTATCAAAATTAAATCTACTTTTTAATTCATTTATTATAATTTTAATTGAATTGTTTAGTCCAGCATTAATTATGCATCCAGCAGCATTTTTATGACCACCACCATTAAACTTACGCATTATTTCTAAAATATCAAAACCATTTACCGAGCGACAGCTAACTTTTGTTCTTTTTTTATCTATTTCTCTAAAAAAACACCCAATCTTTGTATCCTTTATTTTTAAAGTATAATTTATTATAGAATCCGTACTTACATTCTTGTTTTTTTTTAACATATTTTTTTTTAAAACAATATAAGAAACACAATTATTAAAAATTGTTTTTATTTTACAGAGAAGCATTCCATGTAATTTTAATGTATCAATAGAGTTACATTCATAAATATTTTTATAAATATTATTGATATTTATATCAAACTTCATAAGCTTAGCACAAGAAATATGTGAATTTATCGTAGTGTTTGCTTGCTGAAAACACCCGGTATCAGTTAATATCCCAACATAAAGATTTTCAGCTTCATTTTTTGTAGGTTCGATTTTCATATATTCTAAAACATTTAGCACAAGTTCAGCAGTTGACGATGATGATGAATCAACATAATTCACATCGCCAAAGTTAGTGTACGCAAAATGATGATCTATATTTATTATCTTTTTTGCTTGTTTTTCATTAATTATATTTCCCATTCTTGAAAAATCAATTGATTCTAAAATTATTGCACAATCAAACACATAATTTTTTTTTACATTTTTTTTTATTTTATCAATACCACTAAGGAATTTTATAGAATCAGGAATTTTGCCATAACAACAAACAGAGACTTTTTTCTTGAGTCTTTCCAACACAGATGCTAAGGCTAATGCAGACCCCAAACTGTCTCCATCTGGTCTTACATGCCCAGCAATAAAAAATGTTTTCGAGGATCTGATTATTTTACTTATTTCAGAAATTTTTTCAAAATCAGATAAATTTAAATTTTTCATTTCATTAATTGTATATTTATACTAGTTTTTTTCATTTATCTTTTTCAAAAGCTTTAATATCCTAGATGCATTTTCATTGGTATTATCATAAACAAATGATATCAATGGAATTCTCCTTAAACTCAAATGCGTCGCTAATTGATATCTTATATTTTTTATATTTTTCTTTAAAATTTTATTTATTTTTTCAACATCATCTGTTGTTCCAAATACGGAATAATAAACCTTGCAATTCATTAAATCATCAGTAAGTTTTACATCGGTAATTGTAATGATACTCGTATCTAAATTTTTTACTTTAATTATAATTTTAACTAAAACTTTGTGTATAAGTTTACAAACTCTTGTAGATCTCTTATATAATAACGACATATATACACGATCCTCACTTATTAATTGTATCTACTATAATATAATAAAAATAACATATAAAATTACCGATTATCATCAAATTTTCTAATAATTTTTTCCATCATATAACTTTCTATTATATCTCCTTGTCTTGCATT